>CAYTVQ010000142.1:0-7046 GCA_964441615.1 uncultured Caulobacterales bacterium
CCGCCTATTACGCCAAGCTGCGCACCATCCTGCGCTATCTCGATACCTGCGACGGCAACATGGAGGAAGGCTCCATGCGCGCCGACGTGAACGTCTCGGTGCGCCGCCCGGGCGATCCCTTCGGCACCCGCACGGAAACGAAGAACGTCAACTCGATCCGCTTCGTCAAGCAGGCGGTCGAATACGAAGCGCGGCGCCAGATCGAGGTCATCGAGAGCGGCGGCAGGATCGACCAGGAGACCCGCCTTTTTGACGTCGCCACCGGCAAGACCCGGCCCATGCGCTCGAAAGAGGATGCGCATGACTACCGCTATTTTCCGGACCCGGACCTTCTGCCGCTTGAGCTGGACGCCGCTTTCGTCGAACGCATCCGCAAGGGTCTTCCAGAACTTCCGGACGCCAAGAAGCGCCGATTCATGAGCGGCTTCGGGCTTTCGGCTTATGACGCGGCGGTGCTCGCCGCGGACAAGTCTCGGGCGGACTTTTTTGAGGAAGCGGCGAGGGGGCGCGACGGCAAGCTCGTCGCCAACTGGGTGACCACGGAGCTCTTCGGCGCCCTCAACCGGAAGGGTCTTGAGATCGACGCCTCGCCGGTCAGCGCCAAGGACCTCGGGAAGCTGATCGACCTCATCGCCGACGGCACGATTTCCGGACGCATCGCCAAGGACGTCTTCCAGATCATGCTCGAAGAGGGCGGCGATCCGGCCGCAATCGTCGAGGCGAAAGGGCTCAAGCAGGTGACCGATACGGGCGCCATCGAGAAGGCGATCGACGAGATCATCGCGGCGAACCCCAAACAGGTCGAGGAGGTGAAAGCCAAGCCGAAGACCTTCGGCTGGTTCGTCGGCCAGGTCATGAAGGCGACAGGCGGCAAAGCCAATCCCGCCGCCGTCAACGAACTCCTGAAGAGAAAGCTTGGTCTCGACTGAGGCTTCACAGCTTCGCGAGCGGCTACGCAAACGCCGCGGCCTTGTGTAGTCTGCCCTCGGGCTGGCGATATGGAGGAGAGCATGAAAGCGGTTCTGACAAGCGCTGCCGTTCTGTTTGCGGCCGGCGCGGCGGCGGCGGGCGATGTCCGGATGGTTTCGTCCAAAGGCGCCGAGATACTCGGCAAGTATTCGCCGACCGGCGAATCGGTCAGCTGCCTGCCCCTGCGCCAGATCGATTCGATGAAGTTCGTCGAGGACAGCATCATCCTCGTCAAGACGCATTCGGGCGCGACCTACTTCAATCAGACCTCGAACGACTGTAATGGCGCGCGCGCCAACACTTTCATCTCGTATTCGACGACAGGCCCGACTCTCTGCCGCAACGAGATCGTGCGCGTGATCGACAATGGCAGCGGGATGTTCATGGGGTCGTGTTCTCTTGGCTCCTTCGACCGCGTCGAAGAGAAGGCCGAGGGCTGACGCCGCTTCCGATGACCTCTGATGCGGCGCGCGCGCTGGTGCGATGGTACGCCGACATGGGCGTCGATGAGGCTGTCGGCGAAGAGCCATGTGACTGGTACGCGCTCGCCGAGGCCGCCCCCCTGCGGACCCTGGCGCCGGCGCAGGATCGGCGCAGCGGGCCGCCGCCGCTGAAAGGTCCGGGGCCGGCTCCGGTCGCGGCCGCCGTGCCCGCTGACGAGGCCGTCGCCGCCGCCGCGGCCGCGGCGCAGGCGTGCAGGAGCTTCGAGGAGCTTGAGGCCGCTGTGCGCGCCTTCGAGGGGTGCGGCCTGAAGGCCGGCGCGCGCAACACTGTCTTCGCCGACGGCGTTCCGGGGGCGGATCTTCTTGTCATCGGCGAGGCGCCGGGGCGGGACGAGGACGCGGTCGGCAGGCCGTTCGTCGGCCGGGCGGGCCAGCTGCTCGACAAGATGCTGGCTGCGATCAATCGTTCGCGCGCGGCCAATACGCTGATCTCCAATGTCGTCTACTGGCGCCCGCCCGGCAATCGCGCGCCGACCAAGATCGAGATCGCCATCTGCCGGCCATTCGTCGAGCGGCTGATCGAGATCACGGCGCCCCGCGCCATCCTGATCGCCGGCGGCGTTTCCCTCGAAGCGCTCCTTGCGCTGCCTGGCATCATGAGAGCGCGCGGAGTCTGGCGGACCGTCGAAACCGCAGGCGGCGCCCGGGTCGGTGCGATGCCGACGTTCCATCCGGCGTATCTGTTGCGAAGCCCGGCGCAGAAAAGTCTTGCCTGGGCCGATCTTCTCGCGCTCGAGGCAAGACTGAATCGTGGTTAACGCCGCCCGCCATTGAGGCCTCGTCAATCCTTCGCCCCGCACTCTTCGCTGGCGCTTTCGAATCGGGGGCGGCATAGTTCGTTCGGGACAGGAGGAGCAGGCGCATGCGGAGACTGGCGATTGCGTTGCTGGCGTTGGGAGCGCTGGCGCCGGTCGGAACGATGCGGGCCGAGGCTGCGGCCGAGGAAGGCGTCCGCCCTGCCGTCCTCGCTGCGGGCGATCGCGAGTTATACCGCGAGATCTTTGACCTCCAGGAGAAAGGCAGATGGTCCGACGCGGATGCGCGCGCCGCAGGTCTTTCCGACGACATCCTCATGGGTCACGTCCTTCAGCAGCGCTATCTCAGCGCGGATTATCGCGCCGGCTATGACGAGCTGAAGCGCTGGATGGCCTATTACGCCGATCTGCCGGGCGCCGACAAAATCTACAGCCTCGCCAACAGGAAGCGGCCCAAGAACGCGGCTCCGACGGTTCGCCCGACTGGGCGCAAATGGCGGGCCGCCGAGGAGCCGTTCGAGTTTCACCCTGCGCTCGCCGCCGACTATGAGAAGACGAGCGCGCCGCTGCTCCGGCAGATCGAGGGGCGCATCCGCACGCTGGCCAAAAAGGAGATGGCTGGCGAGGCGCTGAAAGAATTGGACCGCCATCTGGCGCGGCGGGAAATCACCGAGCGTCAGTTCGACCGCATGCGCTCCTGGGTGGCGGCGAGCTACTATTTCCAGGGCTATGCCGACACCGCCCGGCGGCTCGCGCGCGAAATCGCGGCGCGCAATGGCGACGCCGCTGTCCTTTCCTACTGGATTGCCGGCCTCGCCGCCTTCCGCGAGGGCGACATCAGCGACGCGCTTTCGCACTTCGAGCGGCAGGCGAAGGTCTCCTATCAGGAGGATGCGCTGCGCTCCGCCGCAGGCTTCTGGGCGGCGCGCGCCGCGCTCGCAGCAGGCGAGACCAGCCGCGTCACGCCCAATCTCGAGATCGCCGCAGGCTTTCCGTTCACGTTCTACGGCCAGCTCGCGCTCTCACAGCTTGGCCGGGACTATCCCTACAACTGGACGCCGCCTTCGGTCTCGCCGGCGGCCTTTGCGGCTCTCGCGGAAAGGGCGCCGGGCGTGAAGCGCGCAGTCGCGCTCGCGGAGGTCGGCGAGGATCTCGAGGCCGATCTCGAACTGCGCTGGGCCCACGGCCTCATCGCGGACCATCAGGCCAAGGACCTTCTCGCAGTCGCTGCGGCGCTGGACCTGCCGGCGGCGCAGATCGATATTGCGCTCGCCCATAAGGGCAGGGACTTCGAGGCCGGGCTCTTCCCCTTGCCGGCCTATCAGCCGGCGAACGGCTTCAAGGCGGATCGCGCGCTTCTTTACGCGCTGATGCGCCAGGAATCGAAGTTCAAGGTCGAGGCCACGAGCCGGGTGGGGGCGCGCGGCCTCATGCAGCTGATGCCGAAGACGGCGAGCTACATGGCCAAGGACAAAAGTCTGACGCGGGGCAAGGGGACGAACCGGCTCTACGATCCGGCCTATAATCTCGAACTCGGCCAATCCTATGTGAATCACCTCATTTCGACGACCTCGGGCGGCGATCTCTTCGAGACGGCGCTCGCCTATAATGGCGGCCCCGGAAATCTCAACCGCTGGAAGCGCGCGCTCGACATCGATGACCCGCTGCTCTTCATCGAGAGCATTCCGAACCCTGAGAGCCGCGACTTCGTGGAGAAAGTTCTCACCAATGTGTGGGTCTATCGGGCCCGGCTCGGACAGCCGGCGCGCGAACGCGATCTCGTCGCGTCGGGCAAGCTGCCCCTCTACGAGGCGCTCGACGCCATCGCGGGCGAATGACCTGCGGCGCTGACGCTGCCCCGCGCTCAGCCTTCTCTCCCGCCAGGGCCTGGCGCTAGAGTGGCGGCATGTGGCGGACGGTACTCATCTATGGCGCGGCGCTTGCGGCGTCGGCTTTTGCGCTGCAGCAGCTTGAATATCGCTATCTCGCGCGCGTGCTTGCGCCGGAGTTCTATGTCGTCCTGATTGCAGTCGCCTTCACTGCGCTCGGGCTCTGGGCCGGCCGGCGCCTGACCGCGCCGGCGCCCGCCGCCGCCTTTGTCCGCAACGACGCGGCGCTAAAGGCCCTCGGCGTCACGGACCGCGAATATGAGGTGCTCGCCCTCCTCGCCGAAGGGCTCGCCAACAAGGAGATCGCGCGCCGGCTCGGTGTATCGCCTAATACGGTCAAGACGCATGTCGCGCGCCTCTATGAGAAGCTGGAGGCGGAGCGGCGGCTGCAGGCGGTCCGGAAGGCGCGGGACCTTTCTCTCATTCCGTGATGGTGGGAAAGCGGTCGATTTTCAGGCGACCGCGTTGAAATCACCCGTTCGGGCGATGGCGATTCCGGGTCGAGGCGGCGAAACCTGCCTCGGTCCAAACCAAGGGGATTCAGCATGGGCAAGATTGCATTCGTCTACGGCGCGCTCGCCGGAACCATCGTCATCGGCTCGATGATCGTCGGCCTTGTCCTCGGCGCCGATCACCAGGACCACAATCTGTTCGTCGGCTATCTCATCATGATCGTCGCCCTGTCGATGATCTTCCTCGGCGTGAAGCAGTATCGCGACCGGCAGGGCGGCGGCGTCATCAGATTCGGCCCGGCCTTTCTGCTGGGGCTGATGATCGCCGCAGTCGCGGGCGTTTTCTATGTCATCGGCTGGGAAGGCTACATGGCCGCCACCGACTACACCTTCATGGAGGGCTATGTCGCCGCGACCATCGAGGCGAAGGAGGCCGCCGGGCTCGCCGGGGCCGCACTCGAGGCGGAGATCGCCAAGCTCGAGACCCTGAAGAAGCAATACGCCAACCCGCTCTTCCGGATGCCGATGACCTTCCTCGAGATCTTCCCCGTCGGCCTCGTGATCGCCCTCATTTCTGCGACGGTCCTGAGGAACCCCAAGGTCTTGCCGGCGCGGCCGGCCCGGGCCTGAGGCGCGGCGGCCGGCCAACTGGCGCCGCTGCGACCCATGACCTATGATCAGGGCCTTGTGGGAGGGGGGTTGGCCATGAAGTTTCCCTTGATCGGGCGCGGCGTCCTTGCGGCTGCGGCCTTGCTTGCGTTCGGCGCCGGCGGCTGCTCGCGCGAAGCGGCGGCCCCCGCGCCCGCCAAGTCGGCGGTCAGCCGGGGCGGCTACGCCGGAGCCGACATGGCGGCGTCGGAAGCCATGCCGCCCGCCCCGCCGCCCGGAGGCGGCGGCGCCCCGGCGCAGGCCGGGGTCATGCTCGCCTACTCCTATTCCATGGGCATCGAGGCGCCGAAAGCCGCGATCGCGCCCATGGTCGCCGAACACGAAAGGAAGTGCGTAGAGGCCGGGACCGCCGTCTGCCAGGTGCTGGGGTCCTCCGTGCAGACCTATGGCGAGGACCAGGAGATCGTCTCCGGTTATCTCAATCTTCGCGCCGAGCCAAAATGGCTTGCGGGTTTCCGCGCCGAGATCGCCTCCGACGCCTCGGACGCCGGCGGCGTGCTCACCGCCAATACGGTGAGCACGGAGGATCTGACGCAGTATATCGTCGATACCGAGGCGCGGCTCGCCGCCAAGAAGGCGCTCCGCGAGCGGATCAGGCAGCTTCTGGAGACACGCGAGGGCTCGCTCAACGATGTCCTCGCCGCCGAACGCGCCCTGTCCGAGGTTCAGGGCGAAATCGATTCGATGACAGCCCAGCTCGAGGCGGCCAAGGCGCGCGTCGCCATGTCGGCGCTTTCGGTCTCGTACCAGTCCGATCCCGAGACGGCGACCTCCATGTTCAAGCCGCTCGCGGACGCCTTCGGCGATTTCGGCCGCAACTCCATGACGGCGCTCGCCGGCGTGGTGACGCTGGTCTCGACGACCTGGCCTTTCTTCATCCTGGGGCTTGTCGTCCTGTGGATCCTCTACGCCTGGCTCCGCGGCCTTCGCCGGCGAAAGACCAAAGGGTGAGGGGGCTCAGGCCTCGCAATTAGCTGGAAGTAAACCAGGACAGGGCTAACCTGAAGGTTCAATTTGTCAGTTGGGAGCGTTGCGTGCTGAACGTCGTCAGAGTTCTCATTCTTATCGCCGCGTCAGCCAATCTTTCCGGCTGCGTCGTCCTCGCCGCGGCCGGCGCGGGCGTTCTCGCCCATGACGAACTGACCGAAAACGACGGCGAGTTCGACCCGCTCGAGAAGCTTGAGGATGCGATCGACGACGACGACAGGAAGTAAGCGGCCGGCGACCTACTGCGCCGGCGTCAGGCGCAACAGCTTGCCGACCGGACTGCCGCCGCGCTCCTCCGTCGTCGCATAGATCGCGCCGTCCGGCCCCATGCGCACGTCGCGGATGCGCTCGCCGACGAGATAGCGCTCCTCGCCGACAACCTTCGTGCCGTCAAGATCGATGCGGTGCAGCGCCCTGGCCGCCAGCGCCCCGACCAGGAGGTCGCCGCGCCAGGCCGCGAATTTCTCGCCCTCGACCACGGCCAGACCCGAGACGCCGATCGAGGGCGTCCAGTATTTGAAGGGCTGCGCCGTTCCCTTGTATTCCGTAAACGGAGAGATGCGCGCTCCGTTATAGTCGATGCCGTAGGTCGCGAGCGGCCAGCCGTAATTGGCGCCCTTCTCGATGACGTTGATCTCGTCGCCGCCGCGCGGCCCGTGCTCGTTCTCCCAGAGGACGCCGCGCGCGGCGTCGTAGGCGAGGCCCTGCGGGTTGCGGTGGCCCTTGCTCCAGAGCTACTTCAGCGCGCCGGGGCCGACGCCCGGTTTGTCATCGGGATTGCTGCCGTCCTCATTGTTGCGGATGACGGCGCCGAAGCTCGTC
>CAYTVQ010000143.1:0-6982 GCA_964441615.1 uncultured Caulobacterales bacterium
TCACTGGCGGCGGAATTATCCGAACGCCGTCGCTCTCGTTCAGTACGAAAGCCTGGTCGATGACTTTGAGGGCGAGCTCCGCCGGCTGATCGACTGGTGCGGGCTGCCCTGGGACGACAATTGCGTAAATTATCAGACGTCGGAGCGTTCGGTCATCACCTTCAGCGCAGTGCAGGTTCGCAAGGGTGTCTCCAGGGCGAATTCGGGCAGCGCGGAGCCCTATCTTGAGTTTCTGAAACCGATGGCCGACGCCCTCGCGGCGGCTGGCGTCGATCCTGAAACCGGCGATCTCGCGCGGTGACGCGCATCCGTTCCAGCACCAGAGGATTGAATCCATGAGCCTCGACGACCTCAGAGAAAGACTGCCTGATTACGCCAAGGACATCCGCCTCAATCTTGGAACGCTGGCGGCTGAAACTTCCCTGACGGATCAGCAGAAATTCGGGACGTTTCTCGCTGCGGCGCTTGCATCGCGCAACGCGACGGCGATCCGGGCGATCGACGCATGGGCGGGCGCCGCGCTGTCCCCCGAAGCAAGGAGCGCCGCGAAAGCCGCCGCCGCCATCATGGGCATGAACAATGTCTACTACCGGGCGACGCATCTCATGTCCGAGAAAGCTTACGCAACCATGCCGGCCAGGCTCAGGATGAACGTCATCGGCGCGCCCGGGGTCGATAAGGTCGATTTCGAGCTCTGGTCCCTCGCCGTCTCTGCTGTGAACGGTTGCGGAATGTGCCTCGACGCCCATGAAAAAGTGGTGCGCAAGGGCGGGCTTTCCGCCGAGCAGGTGCAGGCCGCCATCCGCATCGCCGCGGCCGTGCACGCCGCCGCCGCGGTGCTCGACGGCGAAGAGGCGCTGACGGGCTGACGCCGTCAGACTTTCGCGAGCGGCCCCAGCGCGTCGATCAGCGGGCCAAGATGCTTCTCGTAGCGCCGCCATCGCCCGACCGACGCCTTGGTCACAGGTTGGCGCGCCTGGTAGGCGCTCGACGTCTGTATCGAGCGGCTGCGGCTCGCATCGATTTCCGCCGCAGCCGGCGGCAGCGCCAGCGCCTCGAGCACGCGACGATGCTCCGCCTCGGGACGATCAATGAAACTCTCGTAATCGACGTTGAAAAGGCCTCCCATCGCACTTTCCCAGTGCTCCATGAGGTTCGCATACATGAGGTAATAGAGCCCGAGCGATTCGAGGCTGAACTTGTAGGGGTGGTCGGGCCGGAGGCGCTGGAAATAGCATGAGACGCAGGTATCGAGCGGATCGCGCCGGCAGTGAATGATCCGCGAGCCCGGCAGAATGACGCGGATCAGGGCGGCATGCTGGAAGTTCATGAGGTTTTTGTCGATGAGGCGCGCGGCGCCGGGATACAGACGCTCGAACTTCTCGACATAGCGGCGCCCCAGTCCTTCAAGCGCCTGCGCCGTCAGTTCCGGCGCGAAGTCAGGATATGGAGCGCCGCGCGGATGAGCGGCGCGCGCCCCGGCCAGCAGGCGCGCGATATCGGGCCGCTCGCCGAGCGCGCCGACGGCCGGGTGGCGTGCGAGTCGGTCCTCCAGGAGCGATGAGCCGCAGCGCGGCATGCCGACGATGAAGACAGGCTTGTCGCTGCGAAACCCTGCGCCCTCCCGCTGACGTGCGAAATCGGCGCTAAAGACGTCCTTCAATCTGGAGAAATAGGCCGACCAGGCGCCGGCCTCGAAGGTCACGCCCGAAAGCTCGTTGCCTTCGCGAAAGCAGGCGAAGGCGAGATCGTATTCTCCGATGTCGTCGTAAAGCTTGCCCAGCGCGAAGTCGTAGAGGATTCGCGACTCCCAGGCGTCGCTGGAACGCCGGCGCAGCTCTTCCAGGCGCGCGATGAGCGGGTCGCCTGTCGTCGCGCGGTGGATCCATGACAGGTTGAGAAAGGCGGCGCCCATGTCGGGCTCGAGCCGGAGGGCTTCGCGCAGATGCGCTTCGGCCTCCGCGAACTCGCCATCGAGGATGAGCGCATAAGCGAGATTGACGCGCGACTGCGCAATATGCGGATCGGCGGCGACGGCCGCCGCGAAGGCCTCGCGCGCCTCCGCATGCTCCATCTCCTCGGCGCAGGCGGCGCCGAGAAGATTATGCGCCCACGGATTTTCCGGATCGGCGGCGACGGCGCGGCGGCCGAGATCTATGGCCTCTGCGAAGCGGCCGGCGGCGTAGGCGGCGTTGCCGGCGGCGATGAGTTCTGCAGCGGGGCTTGTCATGACGGCCTGCGGGCGGCGAGGCGCCAGGCGCCCTGGGGCTCGCCGGCCCGAAACTGCACCGGCTCAAAGCCGACATCGGCAAGCCCGCAAGCGGCGAGGTTCGCGCACAGGGCTTCCATGTCCCCCCGCGACCGCGCCGCCGCCTGCATGGCCTGCATGCGCGCGACATAGGCCTTGAGCTTTCGCTCCACCTGCCGCAGCCAGTCCAAGGCGTCCTCGGGCGCGAAGGCGAAGCGTCGCGCCGCCAGGCGCTCGACGTCTGCAGCATACTGCACGAGAATGTTGCGCCCGGCCGAAGGCGGCGACGCGACGAGGTAGGTGCGGACATCGCCCAGCATGCGCGTGAAGGCGGCGTCCTTCCTGCGGTTCACATAGCCTCGCGCCCCGCCATCATAGCTGGCGGCGATCGTTTCGCGCGTCAGGCGGATGAGTCCTGCTTTCAGGACTGCTTCAACCGCGCTCGCGCTCGCCGCCGATTCGAGCGCGATCACGCCGCCCGCGGCATGAATGACAGCGCACAGGCGTCCGCCGGCGCGAAGCTGCGCCGCCGCCGCCGCGAACGCCCCATGACCTGCATATTCGAGGCCGAACTGGCTGACGACCGCGGCGAAGGAGCCGTTGGAGAACGGGAGGCGCCCCGCGTCGCCGACGCAATACAGGACGCTGGGACCCAGGGCCTCGCGGGCGGCGGCGAGCGCCGCCGGGGCATAGTCCAGACAGATAAAGCGGGGCCGGGCCGCTGCCGGCAGCGACGCTGCGCTTCGTGCGATCGGCGCCGTCCCCGAGGCGGTATCGAGCACGCAATCGTCAGGGCCGAGCCCCGACAATTCGAAAAAGGACCTCCAGATGCCCTCCAGCGCGGGCCGGGCCGCCGCGCCGCCCATGATCTCGCCGTCATTGTGCGGATCGCTCCAGAGTTCCTGCCAGTGGGTTGCCCGATTGGAAATTGACGACTCCGGAATTGCGGGCCGGCCTGCCGCCGGCCTGTCATCGCTCATGCGCGAGGCGGGCGGCCGACGTCAACAAAGTCGATGCCGCCGGGTGTCACGCGGCGCTATGCAATCGGCGCAGCGGCGCCGGGCGCGCGCGCGTCCTTGAATATGTCGACGCCCTGAAGCCATTTTTCCAGAGCGTTTTCGACGGACCAGACGGCGACAAGGGCGGCGTTGAGTTCGAGGCGATAGAGCGGACGTCCGTGGGCGGCGAGGGCTATGGCCATGGCGCGCAGGAATACTTCTGAATTCTGAAAGAGGAAGGGCCGCCCGCCGGCGAAGCGGGGATCGGTCGCGCGGGTCGCGAAGGCCGATTTGCAGCCCTCGAGCGACGAGCTGAGGACACCGCGGCAGGCGATCGGGCGCCCAGGATAAACGGAACACGCCTGATCCGATTCACGCAGGAGCGGGCAGGATGGGCCAGAAGCCCAGCGCTGGTCGCCGGGCTTGCCCCTTGTCACGCCATCGGTCGCGCGGACATGGGCGACGAGGGCGGCGGATTCTTCCGGCCGGCGCGTGGCCGCGATGTGCTCGCACAGAAAGAAGACTTCGGGCGCGGTGACGACGATGATGGTGCGGCAGCACCAGGCGCAGCCCTTGCTGCAGGCCGGCCGCACCATGGCGCCTTGGGGCGATGGCAGTCGCACCTCGCCCATGGAGTCGAAGGCGTGATGGTAGCGTTCGAGAAGGCTGAAGAGCGAATCGCGCGTGACCCCGTGCCGGGCGAAGTGGTCGGCGGCGAAGCGCGCCTCGGAGACGACAGCCGCCGCCTTCCTGTCATCCAATGTGTTCAATCGCGCACCGGCGTCATCGGCAATGCGGCATCATCCACGAGGCCGCCGGCGCCAACAAGCGCCGTCTGGCGGCGCCGGCCATTGGCCCAATAGAAAACGGCGGGCCGAAGCCCGCCGTTTCCAGATAGTCCTTTCGGCTCTCCGATTAGAAGCGGAGCGAGGCGCCGAAGAAGAGCTGCCGGCCGAGCGTGTCGTAGGTGGCCGGGAAGGTGTTGGCCTGTTCGGACACGGTCGAGCCGAGGAGCGGCGCGTCCTTGCCGGTGATGTTCTGCACGCCGACCGTGAGGTCGAGGTGCTCGTTCACCGCATAGCGCATCGTCACGTCGAGATAGTTGTACATCCCGACATCGTCCGACAGATCGCTGATGCAGCCCACCGCCGAACCGCAGGTGCCGAGCACGTCGTACTCGACGCCGCCGATCAGGCGCCAGCGCAGGCTGGTCGTCAGGGCGCCGTAGTCCCATGACGCCTGGAGGGTGTGCTTGTAGGTCGGCGTCGGCTCGCCGCACTCGCCGGCATACAGACCCGTGCACTCGATGTAGCCGTTGATCGGGTCGTAGCCGTTCTTCAGGTAGTAGTTCCCGTAGTAGATGAAGTTCATCGAGCCGAGCGAGCCGACGTCGAAGCCGTAATTGACCTGGGCTTCGATGCCTTTGGCCTGCAGGAACGCGATGTTCGAGGCGCCGAGGTTCATCAGGAACGGCGACGCGATCTCGCCGGTGATCGGGTTGCGGACGACGAGGGCGCAAGCAGCCGCGACATTGTCCTGGTGGCAGCTGTTGAGGATCGTCTGCAGACCGACCGTGAAGATCGTGTCCCGGATCTTGATGTTATAGAAGTCGACGATCAGCGTGAGGTTGTCGACGAAGCTCGGCTCCCACACCATGCCGACCGTGAGGGTGTTGGCGGTTTCTTCCGAGAGGTTCGGGTTGCCGCCGAACAGGGCTTCGATCTGGCCGTTCGACTGGAACGCCGTGCCGACGAGGCCCGGAGGAACGCCCGTCGCCACGCAGGTCGCGGCGATGGTCGCGCCGGAGAAGCCGCCGAAGCCGCCGCTCGAGCACGGGTCTTTCGCGCCCGGGAAGCCGTTCGAGATGGCCGTGAACAGCTCGCCGATGTTCGGCGCGCGCACCGCGTGCTGATACTGCGCGCGGAAACGCAGACCATCGATCGGCTCCCAGCTGCCGCCGACCGCGTAGGTGTGGGTCGAGCCGACATTCGAGATAGAGTAGTCGGAGTAGCGATAGGCGCCGTTGATCGAGAAGTCGCCGATGCCTGTGCCCTCGAAAATCGGGATGTCGGTTTCGAGGAAGGCTTCGTAGACGTCGAACCGGCCGCCGGCCGGCGGGGCCTGGTTGAAGCCGAGGACGTCCGGTCCGAGCACCGAGTCGGGGATCGATTCGGCATACTCTTCACGGTATTCGACGCCGAGCGAGACCGCCGGAGCGCTTTCAGCCCACGGCATCTTGAAGCCGCCGAGTTCGCCGGTCAGCGTCGAGACGATCTGCGTCTGCTCGACGAGGTCGGCGATCGAGCCGGTGCGCGAGATCGCCGCTGCATCAGCCGGAGAGAGCGATCCCGGGCCGTCATAGATGTTGGCCCCAGCCTGGAGAGCGGTTCTGGTGGCCGAGATCGACACGTTGCCCGACTGGAAGGTGTAGATCGAGGACCGGCCGAACTGGGCCGACGTGTCCCACACCCAGTTGTCGTTGAGGTCGACCTTCACGCCGCCCGAGATCTGGAACGTGTTCGTGTCGCGCAGCGAGTTGCGGGTGCCGAGCTCTTCGAAGCGCTTGTTGAAGGTGAAGCAGTAGGTGCCGAGGCCGGGCGCCGGGTTCACGACGACGCCGGGCAGCGACGCGCCTGCGCCGGTGCAGCCCGCCGTTCCCGCATGCGCCTGCATGATCGCGCCGAGCGCCGGGTTGAGCGAATCGACAATCGTCTTCGGCACCGCGACGAGGAACCCCGCCGGCGTCGGAGCGAGCTGCTGGTCGACGACCGCATTGGCGAAGATGCCGCGGGCGTAGACTTCGATGCTGTCCGACACTTCATAGCTGGCCGCGCCGAAGATCGAATAGCGCTCCTGCGGCAGCTGGAGGTAGTTGGTCGGGGCATAGTTGTAGAGGTCGTTCGGATTGCCGAAGCGCAGACCACTGACGAGGTTCGGGCCCGGAGCGAAGAGACCAAGGCAGGTGTTGCCCGCGCAAAGCGGGTCGATCGCCGTGCCGTTGCCCGTGCCGAAGTTGGTGCCGCCGGCGCCGTTGCCGCGGAAGCGGGTGCCGGGGACCGAGGACGAGCCGCCGGGGATGAAGCCGACCGCCGTCGAGCCCGCACCGGGATCGAAGAAGGTGAATTCCGAGAACGCGCGGTCGCCCTGGAACAGCGCCTTACGGTTCGTGTACGACGCGTTGAACACCGCGTTGCCTTTGCCGTCGGCGAAATTGCCGCCGACCGTCAGGGCCGCGTTGAACACGTTCGCATCCCAGCCCGCTGCAGACATCCGGTCCGAAACATCGAGCTGCACGCCTTCGAAGTCGTCTTTGAGGATGAAGTTCACGACGCCGGCGATGGCGTCCGAACCGTAGACGGCCGACGCGCCGCCCGTCACGATTTCAACGCGATCGACGAGCTGCGACGGAATGTTGTTGAGGTCGACAGGCCCGCCGGCGCCCGAACCGACGAAGCGCATGCCGTCAACGAGGACGAGCGTGCGGCCCGTGCCGAGGCCGCGCAGCGAAACCGTCGCCGTGCCGGTGCCGGGGTTGTTCGACGTCGAGTCGAACGACGGAATGACTTGCGGCAGCGCGTCGAGATATTCTTCCGAGTTGACCGTGTTGGTCAGGACGAGCTGCTCAGAGTCAACCGATGCGACCGGGCTGGGGGCCGAAAGGTCCTGCCGCGCAATACGCGACCCGGTCACGACGATTTCATCGACCACTGCCGGCGCCTGAGCGCTTTGCGCTTGC
>CAYTVQ010000144.1:0-6981 GCA_964441615.1 uncultured Caulobacterales bacterium
GCCTTCGAGGCGAGGGCGGACGAGCGCGAGACGCGCGGGTTCATCTCGATGACGACGAGGCGTCCATTGGCGGGATTGATGGCGAACTGCACATTCGATCCGCCGGTCTCGACGCCGATCTCGCGCATGACCGCAATCGAGGCGTTGCGCATGATCTGGAATTCCTTGTCGGTCAGCGTCAGGGCCGGGGCGACCGTAATCGAATCGCCCGTGTGCACGCCCATCGGATCGATGTTCTCGATCGAGCAGACGATAATGCAGTTGTCCGCCCTGTCGCGGACGACCTCCATCTCGAATTCCTTCCAGCCGATCAGCGACTCCTCGATCAGCACCTGGCCGACGGGCGAGGCGTCAAGGCCGGTGCGGGCGATGCGCTCGAACTCCTCGCGATTATAGGCGACGCCGCCGCCGGTGCCGCCCAGCGTGAAGGCGGGCCGGATGATGGCGGGAAGGCCGATCTCGTCGAGCGCGCGCATGGCTTCGGCGAAGCCCTGATTGCGGTCATGGCCGATGATCGCGCCGGACTTGTCCTTGATCGGCGGCGAGGATGCGATGGCGGAGCGGGGACTCTCGAGCCCGATCCGGTCCATGGCCTGGCGGAAGAGCTTCCTGTCTTCGGCTTTCTCGATTACGTCCGCCCGGGCGCCGATCATCTCGACCCCATATTTCGCCAGCACGCCTGAGCGGAAGAGATCGAGCGCGCAATTGAGGGCTGTCTGTCCGCCCATGGTGGGGAGGAGGGCGTCCGGCTTCTCGCGCGCGATGATGCGCTCGACGAATTCCGGGGTGATCGGCTCGACATAGGTCGCGTCGGCGAGCTCGGGGTCGGTCATGATCGTCGCCGGATTGGAATTGACGAGGATGACCCGATAGCCTTCGGATTTCAGCGCCTTCACCGCCTGCACGCCCGAATAGTCGAACTCGCAGGCCTGTCCGATGACGATCGGTCCGGCGCCGATGATGAGGATGGATTTGATGTCGGTCCGTTTGGGCATGCGCGCTCGCGTCTGGACGCGGGAAGCGCGCCCGGGTGAATGACTGACTTATCGGCTAAGGCGCCCTCTTACGCGGTTTTCGGCCGAACGCAAACCGCCTGCGCGCGGCAAGATGCGCGCGGCGCCGGCATGGCGGGCAAGGCAGGTCTCCCGAGCGTGCGCGAATTGGCGTTAGGCCTTGGGCAAGGCCATGGGCTCGAGTATCCTCGTCGCTCCTCGGAGCGGAGGTCTCCAGAAAATCTGAATTCGGCGGGCATGACTGAGTGACCGGAACGGCCTCGCCGGCGGTATTGGAATCATTTGATCTGATGGAGGGCCGCCTCAAGAGCGCCAAGCGCTCTTTCAATCTCAACGGCTGAGGCCTTGGGATCCCTGTCGAGCTTTTGGGTTATTTGCTCGGCGAGGTTGTTGCGCGCCGTTCGCGATTTGATCATCGCTTCGACCAAGTCTGCACAATGGTAAGCAAAATTCTTGACGTTGCTGTCAGTTGACTGCCGCAAGACGGAATTTAGCTGAACTCGCGAACCGCCATTATTTCTCTGGATCTCCGGTGCCGCATAGGCGGTAATGCACACTTCGGCGAGTTCATCGGTATCAAGAACCCGATCCACTATGTGACGGACATTATCGGCAACTTTCTCCAAGGCTGCATCGGATCGCGTGTCAAGCACGCCAACCGAGCTGACTGATGCGGAAGCGCGCCCGCCAGCGGCAACGCCTTGAGCATTGGCGAGCCCAGTCTGAAGAAGCGCCTTGTCCTCCTTCTTACGCGCAATTTTCTTGTTTAGCTCAGCGATCCTGGCATTGGCTGCTTCCTTGGCCTCTTTGGAGGCTTTGTCGTCGTTTACGACCTTCTGCTGCGTCTTAATCTCTTCTTCGAACGTTGCAATCTCGGCGTCGAGTGCATCAATCTGCGCGCGGTAGGCCGCGACGGAAAGACCAGCGGCGGCGCGCCCCTCGGTCGAGATGGTGACCGCTGGCGCCCTTACGGCGCCGGTTAGCTGCTCGATGCCGAGCAGCGCAACCATGAAGCGCTGATGCCGGCGGGTTAGAATGTCGAATTGTGTCGAATTGAGCGCTCCGCTCATATAGCCTTCGCAGGCCCTGTAGAACGAGTCCCGCAGCAATTGAATGCTCTGTGTGCGGAGCCCGACATAGGCGGCGCTTTCCTGCATGGCGGCGGCGAGACTTGCAGTGACTTGGCCATTGCCGCCCTCAGCTGCGAGTTCTGCGGCATAGGCGGAGAGGGCGTCGGGCGACGGCTCTGCGCAGACTATCGAGCGCTTGACGCCGTTATCGTCTTTCTGGCGAGAGACAATCACAGCACGCTGCTTGATATCGACCATCGCGCCCGCGCCGTCATCGATGTTGAAGTCACGGTAGGCGGTGTTGAGGTTGGCGCAGGCTGTAAGCGCCAGCGCGCTCAGCAAAGAGGCTCTGTGCAATCTTGCTGCCATGATATGCCCCATCATCGACGAAGTTGGCGCGGTTATTCGCCGGCGACCTAACACGGCGCCTCGCCGGGCCTATGTAACTTCGGTTACGCATCGTGGCTCCGCCGCGCCAAGGACGTGGGCGACAGCTCGCAGCCCTCGGTATGCCAAGAAGGATTTTTGGTCTCCGGCATTCGTAGGGATGCGCGGTGATGCGACAGGCCGGCCGGGCGCCTAACGCCGCTTGCGTTTGAGGGCCTTTTCGACCTCCTTCAGCGCGCGCCGCGAATCGCTCTCGCTGACGCCGAGGGTCCGGGCCGCGCGCTTCATGAAGGCGCTCTCCCAGTAGTCGTTCTCGCGGTCGGCGAGCACCACGCGCCAGAGCGACTGGATGATGGCGTTCCTTTGCTCATCGGAGAACCCTTGCGCCAGTCTGGCGAACTTGCGGGCGTCGTCGCTCATCCCGTCGGCCTCCTCAGCCGCGGTGCGATAGTCGCTCGCCCGCGTCAGCTCGATATTGAAGGCGAGGGCGATCGCGCGGTCGATGAGGCCCTTTTCGGCGGCGGGGTAATGGCCGTCGCTCCGGGCCGCCTCGACGAGGAGACCCGCCAGCACCTGCGGCGTCACCGGGGGCGTTTTCTCCGGGGGCGGAGGTTTCTGTCCGAACAGACCCTTCAGCATGGCGATCTCCTCAGGCCGTCGAGGCCCGTCGCCGCTGAAAATACCAGAAAAATCAGCACTCGACCACATTGACGGCGAGGCCGCCTTCGCTGGTTTCCTTGTATTTCCGCGACATGTCGAGGCCGGTCTGGCGCATGGTCTCGATAACCTGATCGAGCGAGACCTTGTGGCTTTCGGAGGCGCGCAGCGCGAGGCGGGCGGCGTTCACGGCCTTGACCGCGCCGATTGCGTTGCGCTCGATACAGGGGATCTGCACGAGGCCGCCGACGGGGTCGCAGGTGAGTCCGAGATTGTGCTCCATGCCGATTTCCGCGGCGTGCTCGACCTGGCCCGGCGTTCCGCCCCAGACGGCGGCGAGGCCGCCAGCCGCCATCGAGCAGGCGACGCCGACCTCGCCCTGGCAGCCCATTTCCGCGCCGGATATCGAGGCGCGCTGCTTGTAGAGCATGCCCACGCCGGCCGCCGTCGTGAGAAAGCGGCGGATATGCTCCGCATTCGGAACGCCGTCCTCCTCGCAGTAATGCCTGATGACGGCGGGAATGATGCCGGCCGCGCCATTGGTCGGCGCCGTCACCACCCGCCCGCCAGCGGCGTTCTCCTCATTGACGGCCATGGCGTAGACATTGAGCCAGTCGAAGAGCTGCTCGCGCTCATTGGCGAGCGGCGCCTCGATGAGCTTGGCGTAAAGGCCGGGCGCGCGCCGCTGTACCGCGAGCCCGCCCGGAAGAACGCCCGGCGTCCTCAACCCGCGTTCGATGCAGTCGCGCATGGCGCTCCAGAGGCGGTCGAGGCCCGCTTCGGTCTCCGCGCGCGGACGTTTAGCGTCTTCATTGGCGAGGATGACGGCCTCGATCGAAAGGCCTTCCTGCGCGCAGATGGCGAGCAGCTCCGCCGCCGAGCCGAACCGGTACGGGGCGGGGCGCTTATCGAGGATCATGTCGTCCTTCGCCGGCGTCGTCAGCTGTCTGGCGCTCGCGATGAAACCGCCGCCAACGGAGTAATAGGTCTGCTCGAAAAGGACGGCTCCAGCGGCGCCAAACAGGGACAGGCGCATCTCGTTGGGATGAAGCGTCGGAATGACGTCGCCCTTGAGGTCGATGTCGCGCGCCGGATTGAAGACAATGTCCGGCCCGCCCGCGAGCCTGAGGCGCTTTTCGCTCCGGACGCGCGCAACCGCGGCTTCGGCGGCGTCCGGGTCCGTCTCATCCGGGACGAAGCCGAGGAGGCCGAGAATCGCCGCCTTGTCCGTTCCATGGCCGACGCCGGTCAGCGCCAGCGAGCCGTGCAGATCGACCTTCACGCGGGCGGCGCGCGCCAGCGCTCCGGCGTCCTGCGCCTCATTGAGAAAGCGCAGGGCGATGCGCATCGGACCGACAGTATGGGAGCTCGAGGGGCCGATCCCGATCTTGAAGATGTCGAAAACAGAGAGCATGCGTCAGGGCCTTAGACGCGCGGCGAGAGTTTCTCCATCATAAAGGGAGTCGCCCGCGGAAGCGGACAGGGCCGCCTCAAGGCCCGGCAGCCGCGCCAGGAACCGCTTCAGCGCCTTTCGCCCCTGCTTCGGAGAACGCGCTGCGTCTTCGCGCGCCGCTGTCAGCTCGGTTGCTGCGCCGCGGAGGCGCGCCGATAGTGGGGGCAGGGGAGCGAAGCGCTCATCGAGGCGCTTGAGGTCCTGAAGCGCGGCGAGGAACAGCGCGTCGGCGGCGGCGCGATCCCCGCGCTCGAGGGCGCCATCAATGGCGGCGAGCGCCCGCCGAAGGTCTGAGAGTGCGCGGACGAGACCTTGAGGCTGCGGGCGGCCGCAGGATCTCCGGTCCAGCGCACGCACATAAGACGCCAGCGCGCCGATGACGGTTTCGGGCGCGGCGCCCTGAAACTCCTCCGAGACAGCCGAGGCGATGAAGCCTTCAAGATCATGGAAGCGTCCGGATGAGCCGAGCGCCGACTTCGCCCCGGCGCCGGCGAGATCGGGGATCGGCTTCGGGTTGAAGGCGCCATCCTCGCGCGATGTGCTGAAAAGCGCCGAGGTTACGTCTGCGCCTCCAGGCGCCCCCGAGAGTCCCTCCAGAAAGAAATGCGGATTGTCGCGACCATCCCGGTGACATGAGTTGCACGAGAGGCCGTAGCGCGCCGCGGGCCCGCCGAGGACGAGGGGACTGCGGAACAGCGCGCGGCCCGCCTCAACGCGCCAGGCCTCATCCTCGTCAGAGGGGACGCCAAGACACTCGTCGGCGGGCGCTGTCAGGAACGCGGCGATGTCCGTGTCCGGCGCAAGCCAGCGCGCGTCCGAGAGCGCAGCGTCCCCGCCAGCATGAGCATTGCTGACAATCAACGCCGCAAGCAGCGCAGGTGACGCCAGCGCCGCGCGCATCACTCTTTCGCCGCAGCCCGGACGCCTTGCTTCATGGCGATGAGGCGGGCGAGATCCTCGGCTTCCGCACAGCCAAAGGCGCAGAGCCTTTGCAGTCGCACAAGCTGCTTCGCGGCGCGCTTCAGGTCGCCTGTCTCGAGGTAAAGCTCGCCGAGATACTCCGTTGCGCCGAGATGATCGGGGTTCATGGCGAGCGCGCCCGCATAGTAGCGTTTCGCCTCGTCGAACCTTCCGAGCTTTCTGTGGGCGTAGCCGAGATAGTTCAGAATGTCCGGGTGCGGACCGCTGATCGCCTGCGCGAGAAAGAGGTCGTCGATCGCCTCTGCAAAGCGACCTTCATTGATGCGCGTCACAGCCTCGCGATAGCGCGCCGCGCCGGCGTCGCCCGTCGCGAGGAAGAGGGGCTCGAACGCCGCGGCAGCCGCGCCGCCGGGCTGGTCGCCGAGCGGCTCCTCATCGGGGGCCGGATCGGAATCCGGCGTCGACGGCGCCAGCGCCGCATCGATCCTCTCGAGCGCCCGGTTCGCGCGCTCGATAAAGGGACCATCGCAGGTTTCGGGCGTGCAGGCCGCGATGATCTCAGCGATTGCCGCACGCTGCGCTTCGGCCTCCGGGCGATCGTCGAGCCTGATCGAAGCGAGGGCGAGCTGCTCGCGCGCCTCGATGAAACTCTCGCGCTCCTTGATGGCGCGCCGGAAATACTTGATGGCCTGTTTGTCCTTGTCGCACTTCCTCTTCGCGAGGCCCATGTAGTAATTGGCTTCGGCGTGATCGGCGGCGACGGCGAGCACCTCGCCGAATTTTTTCTCCGCTTTCTTGCAGTCGCCGGCCTGGAGCGCCGCGAGCCCGTCCTGAAACGAGGCCTGCGGATTGATCTGCGGGCCCGAGGGCATGGCCGGATCTGGCGGGCCGCTCGACGGCGCGGCAAACGTCGCCGGCGCCGTCATGGCGATTGCGCCAATCACAATCAGCGCATGGAGGATTTTCATGGTGTGTCCCTGGCTCCGTCGCGCCCAAGTCTAGGGCCGCGCCGGCGCTCGAATAAAGGTCGGACCGTCATCGCGCCGCCGTCTCAATGCTGCGCTGCATTCAAGCGGCGGTTTCGCCCAGGAGGATGGCTTGTCGGACGGTGACTCGGCTGACAGGAGCGGCTTTCGCGCCGCTTGGCGCCCGAGGGACGAGAGGGTAGAGTATAAAGAGGGGAAGTCTGGGGAAACGGGGTAGGTTCATGCTTCGAATTTTGCTGCCGCTTGCGGTTGTCGTCGCGATCCTTTTCGGGCCGATGTATTCGGTGAGGATCACGGATCCGGTGCTGCAGGAGGAGACGGCCTCGCCGCAGTCCGGCATGAAGCTCGTGCAGCCGACCATCGATTGCTGGCGCAAGAAGAACTATTCGTTTTCGGGCGCCTGCGCGCCCAAGGGAGAGATGAAGGGCACCGCCATGCTGGCCTCGGTCGCCGCCGGCGGCGTCGCGGCGGTTCTCGGCGTGTTCGGCCTGCTG
>CAYTVQ010000145.1:0-6980 GCA_964441615.1 uncultured Caulobacterales bacterium
CGCCTCGATCGACATGTTGCAGAGAGTCATGCGCCCATCCATGGAGAGGGCGCGCACCGCGGCGCCCGCAAACTCAATGGCGTAGCCCTGACCGCCATCGGCCCCGATCTCCGCAATCATGGCGAGCGCCAGATCCTTTGCGCCGACCCCGTGCGGCGCTTCGCCGTCGAAAATGATGCGCATCGATTTCGGCTTGCGCTGCAAGAGGCACTGCGTCGCCAGCACATGGCCGACTTCCGTCGTGCCGATGCCGAAGGCGAGCGCTCCGAAGGCGCCATGGGTCGAGGTGTGGCTGTCGCCGCAGACGATCGTCTTGCCCGGCTGCGTGAACCCCAGTTCCGGGCCGATCACATGCACGATGCCGCGCTGGGGATGGCCGAGCCCCAAAAGTCTGACGCCATGAAGTTCGCAATTTCGAATCAGCGTCTCGACCTGGGTTTCCGCCTCCCGCGTCGCATAGGCAAGGCGTCCATTCTTGTCCGGCGGCAGCGTCGGCGTCGAATGATCGAGCGTCGCGAGCGTCAGATCCGGACGCCGCACCTTGAGGCCGCGCTCCTTGAGGACTGCGAAGGCCTGCGGCGAAGTCACCTCATGTATCAGGTGCAGGTCGATATGGAGGATGGCCGGCGCCTCCGCCGATTCAGGCGCCGCCACATGGCGGGCCCAGATCTTGTCGAGCAGCGACTGCGGCGCGGACGCGGACATATCAGGCTCCGACCGCGAAGCGCGGACTGGTTTGCCGGATCGCCACCGCCTGGTTGACCGCGGCGACGAAAGCCGCGACGGCGGCGTCGGCGATATCGACTTCCTGGGCCTTGCCGGAGTAGCGCTCGCCGTTCACCTCCACGATCGCCTCGGCCCGGACGACGCCTTCAGTCGCGACATGATGCAGGTCGAGCACGGCGATCCGGCCTTCAATCCCGGTGATTGCGCACACGGCTGCAAAAGCGGCGTCGATCGGGCCGTCCCCTTCCTCAGTCACCGTGCGCCGCTCGCCATTGTCATGCTCCATGGTGATGCGGGCGTAGGGGCGCGTGTCGTCCTCACGATCGACCCGCAGCTCCGTGCGCCGCATGCGCCAGGGCCCGATGCGGCCGTCCATGCGCGCATTGCCGGTGACCAGCCGCACGACGTCGGCGTCGGTCACTTCCCGGCAGGTGTCGGCGAGATGCTTGAAGTCGATAAAGATATCCTCGATCCGCAGCGGCGAGACTTCAAAGCCGAGCGCCTTGATCCGGGCGGCGAGCGCGTGCTTGCCTGAATGCTTGCCGAGCACGATCGCGTTCGACGGAACGCCAACCGACTCTGCGTCCATGATCTCGTAGGTGCGACGGTCATTGAGCACGCCGTGCTGATGAATTCCGGCCTCGTGGGCGAAGGCGTTGCGCCCGACGATCGCCTTGTTGCGTGGAATCGGATTGTGCGTGACCCGCGCCAGCGCCTGGCTTGCTGCGAAGATCTTGGTCGTATCGACGCGCGTGCCGACGCCATAGAAATCGCGCCGCGTTGCGAGCGCCATCACGGCTTCCTCCAGCGCGCAGTTGCCGGCGCGCTCGCCGATTCCGTTGACGGCGCATTCGATCTGGCGCGCGCCGCCCCGCACCGCTGCGAGCGAGTTCGCGACCGCCATGCCGAGGTCATCGTGGCAATGGGTCGAGTAGACGATATGGCGCGGCGTGCCGGCGGTCAGAAAGCGGAAAAGGTCAAAGATCTCCTCGGAGGTCGTGTAGCCCACCGTGTCCGGAACGTTGATCGTCGTCGCGCCGGCTTCGATCGCCGTGCTGACCGCTTCGAGGAGGAAGTCCCGCTCGGTGCGGATCGCGTCTTCCGGCGAGAATTCGATATCCGCGCAAAGCCGGCGGGCGTGAGCGACGGTCTCGCCGATCCGTTCGATGATCTGCGGTCTCGAGAGCTTGAGTTTGGCCTCGCGGTGCGTCGGACTCGTGCCGAGGAACACGTGAATGCGCTTCTTCTCCGCGGGCTCGAGCGCACGGGCGGCCGCGTCGATATCGGCGATCGAGGCGCGGGCGAGCGAGCAGATGACCGGCCCTTCGATCTCCTCCGCGACGGCCTTCACCGCCGCCGCATCGCCCGGCGAGGCGGCGGCGAACCCGGCTTCAATGATGTCCACTTTTAGTGCGCGCAACGCGCGCGCCACTATGAGTTTGGCGTCGGTCGACATCGAAAAGCCCGGCGCCTGTTCTCCGTCGCGCAAGGTCGTGTCAAAGATTCTTACGTAGTCCGCGGTCATGTTCTTAGTCCCCTGATTGCAACAGACGCGACAGGCGCGGCGGCGTCCGCCGCGCGGGACCAAGTCGAATGTCGCGGCGAGGATCGCCAAACCCGATGGACGCCTGGAGATTCTGACGGCGAATAGCCGCAGGGCGATTTCTCAGCACGCGGGTCCGCATCAGTCTGACTCCACGCCGCGCCGTATCGACAGGACGCCGGTGCGCGACACCTCTTTGAGGCCCAGCGGTTTCATCAGCTCGATGAAGGCGTTGATCTTCTCTCGCGCGCCGGTGATTTCGAAGACAAATGACGTGTGCGTCGTGTCGAGCGCGCGCGCGCGGAATATGTCGGCGAGGCGCATCGATTCGACGCGCTGTTCGCCTGAATTCGCCACCTTGATGAGCGCCAGCTCGCGCTCTAGCGCGTCCCGCTCCTGCGTCACGTCGATGACGCGGCGGACCGGCACCAGCCGGGTCAGCTGCGCCTTGATCTGCTCGATTTTCTGCTCTGCGCCGCGCGTCACGATGGTGATGCGCGAGGTGTGCCGCTCGACATCGGTTTCAGCGACTGTCAGGCTTTCGATATTGTAGCCGCGCGCCGAGATGAGCGAGACGACGCGCGCCAGGACGCCGGGCTCGTTGTCGACGATGACGGCAAGCACGACCTCGCGCGCGGCGCCCTCGTCGCGCGTGACCGGGTAAACCGATTGCGGTTGTGTCTGGGCCGTCACACAAGCACCCTTCCCGACGCGTCGATCTCGACATCCGTCTCCCGGCGCTCGCTGAAAATCATTTCGTTATGCGCCTTTCCCGAGGGAATCATCGGAAAGACGTTTTCCTCCTGGGTCACGACGCAATCGAAAAGCACAGGCCGGCGTGTTTCGATCATCAACCGGATCTTGCCGTCGAGCTCGTCGGGGCGCTCGGCGCGCAATCCGACGCAGCCATAGGCCTCAGCGAGCTTCACAAAGTCCGGAAGGCTCGCCGAGTAGGAATGAGAGTAGCGGCCCCCGTGCAGCAGCTCCTGCCATTGGCGGACCATGCCGAGATAGGCGTTATTGAGGATGAAGATCTTGACCGGCAGGTCATGCTGCACGGCCGTCGACATCTCCTGCATGGTCATTTGCACGGAGGCGTCGCCCGCGATATCGATGACAAGCGCGTCCCTGTGCGCGGCCTGCACGCCGATGGCGGCGGGAAGGCCATAGCCCATTGTCCCGAGGCCGCCCGACGTCATCCATCGGTTCGGCTGTTCGAAATGAAAATGCTGCGCCGCCCACATCTGGTGCTGCCCGACTTCGGTCGTGATGAACGCCTCGCGCCCGCGCGTCAGCGCATAGAGGCGCTCGATGGCGTATTGCGGCTTGATCTGGGTCGCCGATGGTTCGTAGGCGAAGGAGCGGCGCGCCCGCCACTCCGCAATCTGCCGGAGCCAGGGGCCGAGGCGCTGCGCGTCGCCGCCTTTGCGCCTGCGCAGCGCAGTGAGCAGCGAATCGAGCACGGCGCCCGCGTCCCCGACAATGGCGAGATCCACGCGCACATTCTTGTTGATTGACGAGGGGTCGATATCGATGTGGATCTTGCGCGAATGGGGCGAGAACGAATCGAGCCGGCCGGTCACGCGATCGTCAAATCGCGCGCCTATGGCGATCATCAGGTCGCAGTCATGCATGGCGCTGTTGGCCTCGAAACTCCCATGCATGCCGAGCATGCCGAGCCATTGCGGATCGGACGCTGGAAAAGCGCCGAGCCCCATCAGGGTCGAGGTCACGGGAAAGCCGGTCTCGTGCGCGAGCGCCCGAAGCGCCGCGCTGGCGGCGGGTCCGGAATTGATGACGCCGCCGCCGGTATAGAGGACCGGGCGGCGGGCGCGGACCATCAGGTCGGCGGCCTGTTCAATCTGGTCGCGCCGAAGCGCTGGAACGGCGAGGCAATCCCGTTTCCTTGCATCTGCTTTCGACGTGTACAGCGCCTCCTCGAACTGAACATCTTTTGGAATATCCACGACGACAGGCCCCGGCCTGCCGCCGCGCGCCACGTGAAACGCTTCGTGGATGATCGTCGGCAGCCTGTGGGCCGACGGGACGAGATAATTATGCTTGGTGCACGACCGGGTGATGCCGACCGTATCGCATTCCTGGAACGCGTCGGTGCCGATCAGCGCGCGCGCCACCTGTCCGGTAATGCAGACGATGGGAATGGAATCAAGCAGAGCGTCAGCGAGCCCCGTGACCGCATTGGTCGCGCCCGGACCAGACGTGACAAGCACGACGCCGACCTTGCCGGTCGAGCGGGCATAGCCCTCGGCCGCGTGTACCGCGCCCTGCTCATGGCGCACCATGACGTGGCGGATCGTGTCGCGTCTGAACAGCGCATCATAGATTGGCAGAACGGCGCCGCCCGGATAGCCGAAAATGACATCGACGCCCTGCTCCTCGAGCGCGTCGAGAAGGAGCTCAGCGCCGGACTTTGCAATGCGGCCGGCCTTGGATCTTGCGGATGTCTCGTGCCGCTCGGCGACGACGGATCGGGCTGACATTCCCTACTCCGCCTTTGTATTGGCGCCGGGCTTCAGCCAGGCCATCCGCTCACGGAGCTCCCGGCCCGTCTTCTCGATCGGATGCGAGAGGTCCTTTTCAAGAAGATTCGCGTAGCGCGGCTTGCCCGCCTGATTCTCCAAAATCCAGTCGCGGGCAAACGCGCCGGCCTGAATGTCGGCGAGCACCTCTCGCATGCGCTGGCGCGTCTCGGCGTTAATGACACGAGGGCCAGAAATGAGATCGCCATATTTGGCCGTCTCCGATACGAACTGGTGCATCTTCGCAACGCCGCCCTCATAAAGGAGATCGACGATCAGCTTCAGCTCGTGCAGGCATTCGTAATAGGCGATTTCAGGACGGTACCCCGCGTCAACGAGCGTATCGAAGCCGGCCATGACGAGTTCGGTCGCGCCGCCGCACAGCACCGCCTGCTCGCCAAAGAGGTCCGTCTCGGTCTCTTCCTGGAACGTCGTCTCAAGCGCGCCCGCGGTCGTTCCGCCAATGAGGCTGGCGTAGGATAGGGCGCGCTCCCTGGCCTTTCCGGTCGCATTCTGGTGGACCGCAAAGAGGCAGGGAACGCCGCGCCCTTTTTCATATTCGCGGCGGACGAGATCGCCGGGACCCTTGGGCGCAACCATGATGACATCGACATTCTTGGGCGGCTTCACGCGGCCATAAAGAACCGTAAATCCATGTGCGAACAGGAGCGCGGCGCCGTCCTTCAGGACCGGAGCGATCTCATCTGCGAAAATCTTCTCGTGCGTCATATCGGGCGTCAGTACGGCTATAAGCCGCGCCCGCTCGGCGGCCTCCCCGACGCTCGCCGTTTCCAGCCCGTCTTCGGCCGCGCGCTTGGCGCCCTCCCCGCCCTTCCGCAGGCCAACGATCACGTCGCAGCCGGAATTCTTCAGGTTCAGCGCATGGGCGCGCCCCTGACTGCCGTAGCCGATGACCGCGACGGGCGCCGACCTTACAAGAGCCGGATCCGCATCCGCTTCGGTAAAGACTCTCATCACATGCTTCCTTGTTCAGTAGACTGAATGGTAACGGCGCCGCGGGAGGCGGACGAGACGAGGCGCGCATATTTGTCAAAGACGCCGCCCATGCGCGGGCGCGGCCTCGGCTCGAAGGTCCTGCGGCGTGCGGCCCAGTCGATCTCGGCGTCGATCCGGCGCCTCTCGGCGTCGATGCGGATCAGATCGCCGTCCTTCAGGAGCGCGATCGGCCCGCCGACGGCGGCCTCAGGACAGATATGGCCGATGACAAAACCGTGACTCGCGCCCGAGAAGCGCCCGTCGGTCATGAGCGCCACCTTGCCCGCGAGCCCCTGACCGGCCAGCGCGGCAGTGACGCCCAGCATCTCGCGCATGCCGGGGCCGCCCCTGGGGCCCTCAAAGCGGATAACGACAACATCGCCCGCTACGATCTCGCGTCGCGATACAGCGGCGAAAGCGTCTTCCTCGCACTCGAAGACGCGCGCCCGCCCTTCGAAGGAGCCGTCGCCGTAGCCGGCCGTCTTCAGCACAGCGCCCTCGGGAGCAATGTCGCCATAGAGAATGCGGACGCCGCCGGTCTTCTTGAACGGATGCGCCACATCGCTGACTACTTTCTGTCCGGGCGCCTCTTTGGCTTCCTTCAGTTCATCGAAGAGGTTGCGGCCGCTGACAGTCGGTGCGTCGGCGAGCGCGCCGCCAGCCATCAAACGGGCCCCGAACAGACGCGAGCCGCCCGCCTCAAACAGATCGCGCGCGAGATAGCGACCGCCCGGTTTCAGGTCGGTGATGACCGGGGTCTCGCGCGACAGTTTGTCGAAGAGATCGATGTCGAACGGGATGCCCGCCTCTGCGGCGATGGCCGTCAGGTGGAGAACCGCATTTGTCGAACCGCCGCTGGCGACGACCGCGGTCGCCGCATTCCTGAGCGAGATTTCAGTCACAAAGCGGCGCGCATTGGCGCCTGCGAGCGTCAATTCCGCGGCGAGCCGGCCGCAGCGCTCCGCCTCGGCGGACTTTGTCGGATGGATCGCAGGCGGATCGCCTGATCCTATGGGCGAGAGCCCCAGAAACGCCATCGCCATGGCCATGGTGTTGGCGGTGAACTGGCCGCCGCAGGCCCCGGCGCCCGGACAGGCCGAGCGCTCGATGCGGTCGAGTTCGTCATCGCCGATCGCGCCCGCGGCATGCGCGCCGACCGCCTCGAAAACATCCTG
>CAYTVQ010000146.1:0-6968 GCA_964441615.1 uncultured Caulobacterales bacterium
TGGTGGCAGACCGAGACCGGCGGCGCGCTCATCTCGCCCATTCCCGGGGCGATGGATCTCAAGCCAGGCTCGGCGACGATGCCGCTGCCCGGCGTTTCGGCCGCCATCGTCGACGCCGACGGCAAGATCCTCCACGGCGAGGCGCAGGGCAATCTGGTGCTGACGGCCTCTTGGCCCGGCCAGATGCGTACAGTCTTCGGCGACCATCAGCGCTTCATCGACACCTATTTCAAGGCCTATCCCGGGATGTATTTCACCGGGGACGGAGCGAAGCGCGACGCCGACGGCTATTACTGGATCACCGGCCGCGTCGATGACGTGCTCAACATCTCGGGCCATCGTCTCGGCACGGCGGAGATCGAAAGCGCCATCGTCGCCTGCCCCAAGGTCGCGGAGGCCGCGGTCGTCGGCTATCCGCACGACATCAAGGGCCAGGGCGTCTACGCCTATGTGACGCTCAAGGAGGGCGTTGCAGCGAGCGACGCGGTGAAGGACGAAATCGCGAAGACAGTCACCCGCCAGATCAGCGCCATCGCCAAGCCGGACCTCATCCACTTCACGCCGGGCCTGCCCAAGACGCGCTCGGGCAAGATCATGCGGCGCATCCTGCGCAAGATCGCCGAGAATGATTTCGGCGCGCTCGGCGACACCTCGACCCTCGCGGACCCTTCCGTCGTCGAGGGTCTCATTTCGGGACGGCTCAACCGTTAACGAAACGCTGGGGCCGGCGGGGTATCCCAAGACTGACATGACCGCAATCGCCAGCGACGAGACCGTCGACGCCCCCGCGCCCCGCGCAATCGGGCCGGCCGGCGCCTATGCCGCGTTCGCGCTGGCGGCGCTTGTCGCCCTTTTGCCGACGGTCGAAACCACGGTCAGAACCTGGGCGACTTCGTCCGCCTACCATCACGGCTTTCTCATTGCGCCGCTCGTGTCCTGGCTGATCTGGCGGGAGCAGCGGCGCGCGGAACGCCCCGCACCTGTGAAAGGACAAAGGCCGCGATCGGATCCCCAATCGAAATCCGGCGCCGGGGTCGCGCTTGTCCTCGTCGGCTCCTGCGCGCTGCTATGGCTGGCGGGGCGCACGCTCTCCGCCAACATCATCGAGCAATTCGCGTTCGTCAGCCTGCTCATCGCCGGCGTCGTGCTCGTCTTCGGCGCGGCATGGGCGAAGGCGCGCGCGTTCCCCCTGGCGCTCCTCTATTTCATGGTCCCCTTCGGGACTTCGCTCGCGCCGCTGATGCAGAGTTTTGCCGCTGGCGCCGTGACGGCGCTTCTGAACGCCGCTGGGATCGAGACGGCTCGCAATGATCTCATTCTCGCCACGGCCGAAGGGCGCTTCGAGATCGCGCCAGGATGCGCCGGCCTCAATTTCCTGCTCGCATCGATCGTCATCGCGGCCGTCTATGGCGCCATTGCGATGAGAAGCTGGACGAAGCGCCTCGCCCTTATCGCCGGCCTCGCCGCCTTATCCGTTTTCGCCAACATCCTTCGCATTTTTCTGGTGATCGCGATTACGGCGTGGAGCGGCGGCGGAATTGCGCTGGCAGCGGATCATCTCCTGTTCGGCTGGGCCCTCTATGGCGTCCTGCTTTTTGGGTATCTGCTGGCGGCGCGTCGATTTGCAGACGCCGAATCGGCGCCGCCGCAGCCGGCGCCAATGACCGCCTGGAGCTGGAAGCCGCTCGCGCTCGCCGTCGCCATTGTGAGTCTGGCTGCATCGCTGGAACAACTGACGGCGCCAGCGCTGCAATGGGCGCTCGAAGGCCTGACCGGGATATCGGGGACCTAGCATGTGCGGGGTCGCCGGAGTCTTCGATCTCGTCGGCGAGCGGCCCATTGACCGCGCCATCCTCCAGCGCATGGCCGACGCGCAGCGCCACCGCGGGCCGGACGGCGAGGGATTCTTCCACGCGCCCGGCGTCGGCTTCACGCATCGGCGCCTCGCCATCATCGATGTCAAAGGCGGCGCACAGCCCCTCGTCGCCGAGAGCGGCTCGGCGATCACCTTCAACGGCGAAATCTACAACTTCCGCGGGCTCGCCGCCGAACAGCGCGCGAGCGCCGTGCGTCACAAGACCCGTTCCGACACAGAGGTCGTCGCGGAAGGGCTTGACCGGCAGGGCGCGCGCTTCGTGGAGCGCCTGCGCGGCATGTTCGCCTTCGGTTTCTGGAACGCCCGCGAAAAGTCCCTCACCCTTGCGCGCGACCGGATCGGCGAGCGTCCGCTATATTATGCGACGACGGCGGATGGCTTTCTCGTATTCGCTTCGGAGATCGGGGCGATCGTCGCGTCCGGTCTCATCGCGCCGAACCTCGATCGTGAGGCGCTTGCCGACTATTTCCTCTACGGCTTCGTGCCTGACCCGAAATCCGTCTACGCGGGCGTCCGCAAGCTTCCAGCGGGAACGATCCTGCGCGCCGCGCGCGGCGCCGCGCCTTCCATGGAACGCTACTGGCGTCCGGAGTTTCGAGAGTCTGGCTCGTTAAAGTTCGACGACGCGAAGGATGAGCTTCTCGCTCTTCTCGACGACGCCGTCCGGGCCGAGATGATATCTGATGTGCCCTTCGGGGCTTTCCTGTCGGGCGGCGTCGATTCCTCGGCCGTGGTCGCGTCAATGGCGCTCGACGGCGAGACGGTGAAGACCTGCACGATCGGATTTTCGGAAGACTCCTTCGACGAGCGCGCGGAGGCGCGCATCGTCGCCACACTCTATGAGACCGAGCACAGCGAGGAGGTCGCGAGCCTCGACGCCGCATCGATGATCGACACGATCGCGAAGACCTATGGCGAGCCTTTCGCCGACGCCTCGGCGCTGCCGACCTATATCGTCGCGCGGCTCGCCCGCGCGCGCGTAAAGGTGGCTCTCTCCGGCGACGGCGGCGATGAGGTTTTCGCGGGCTATCGGCGCTATCCCTTCTTCGTCAATGAAGAGCGGGTGCGCGCCCTCGCGCCATTGTCCTTGCGCCGAGCCGCCTTCGGAACGGCAGGCGCGCTCTACCCCAAGCTCGATTGGGCCCCGCGCCCGATGCGGCTCAAGACGACGCTTCAGTCTCTCGGAAAGAGCCGGGCGACTGGATACGCGCATGCGATTGCGGCCAATCTGCCAGGGCGCATCGAGCGGATCGTGTCCCGCGACTTCAAGGCCGCGCTCGGCGGTTACGAGCCTGAAGCTGTCGTCGCTGACGCCATGGGCGATCCCGACGAGCATCCCCTTCTCGCGGCGCAGCGCGCGGACTTCGCGACCTGGCTGCCGGGGCGCATGCTCACGAAGGTCGATCGCGCGTCGATGGCTCATGGGCTCGAAGTGCGCCCGCCGCTGCTTGATCATCGCCTCGTCGAATGGGCGGGCGCGCTCGACCCGGCGTTCAAGCTCGACGGCGGCATTGGCAAGCGCATCCTGAAATCGGCGCTCGAACGGCGCCTGCCGCACGAGATCCTCTACCGCAAGAAGCAGGGTTTCGCGCTCCCCGTCGCCGCCTGGATGAGAGCCCAAGGCGGGCCCATCGACCGCCTCGCCGCCGCGGGCGGCTGGCGCGACAGCGGCGTCCTCGACATCGCAGCCGTCGAGGCGATGATTGCCGCGCACCGGCGCGGATCTTCAGACTGCGGACAGGAGCTCTGGACCGTGCTGATGTTCGACGCGTTCCTGCGGCAGCGCTGAACGCGCGTTCCTGCCCTTCTGCATCAGAGCAGCATAGCGGACGGCTCTTCCATGAGTTGCCTGAAGGCGCCGAGGAACTCTGCGCCGACCGCGCCATCGACGACGCGGTGGTCGCAGGTCAGCGTGACCGACATCATGTTGCGCACGACGATTGCGCCGCCGCGCACGACGGCCCGCTCCTCGCCGGCCCCGACCGACAGAATCGCGCCATGCGGCTGGTTCACGATCGAGGCGAAGGACGTGATCCCGAACATGCCGAGATTGGAGACCGAGAAGGTGCCGCCCGAAAACTCCTCCGGCTTCAGCTTGCGGGTGCGGGCGCGGGCCGCAAGGTCCTTCACTTCGGCAGAGATCTGTTTGAGGCCTTTCGTCTCGGCCTTCCACACGATCGGCGTGATAAGTCCGCCTTCGATCGCGACCGCGACGCCGATATCTGCATGCTTGTGCAGGAGGATCGCCTGCTCCGTATAGGTCGCATTGGCGCCTGGGACCTTCTTCAGCGCGAGCGCCGCGGCCTTGATGACGAAATCGTTCACCGAGAGTTTGAAGGCGCCCTCGCCCTCTTTCGGCGAAAGCGCGTTGAGGGCGGCGCGCGCTTCGAGAAGGCGTGTCATCTCGATGTCGATATTGAGTGGGAAATGCGGGACCTCGTCGTTGAAGGACTGCTTGAGGCGCCGCGCGATCGTCCGGCGCATCATATCGACCTTGACGGCCGTATAGCTCTCCGCCGGGTATAGTCGCGGGTCGATTCCGGACGCCGGAGCGGCGGGCGCCGCGGGCGCTCCGGCGGTCGTTGCTGCGGGCACGGCGGCGGGACGCTGATCGAGATCGCGCTTGACGATGCGCCCGTGCGGGCCCGAGCCTTTCAGCGCCGCGAGATCGACGCCGGCGCTCTTCGCGAGCCGCCTTGCAAGCGGCGAGGCCAATATGCGCACGCCCTTTGCAGCAGGCGTCGGGATGGCCGCAGTCGCTGCGGGCGGCGCTGCGGACGGCGCGGCGTGCGCGGCGCCGTTCGACCCTGGCGCAGCCTTCGCGGGCAGGGGCGCGCCGACATCGCCGGCCTTCTCGCCCTCGCCAAAGAGAATGGCGATCGCGGCGTTCACCTTCACATGCTCCGTACCCGCTGGAACGAGAATCTTCCCGACGACGCCCTCATCCACGGCCTCGACTTCCATCGTCGCCTTGTCGGTTTCGATCTCGGCTATGACGTCGCCGGAGGAAACCTTGTCGCCCTCCTTCACCTTCCACTTGGCGAGCGTTCCCTCCTCCATGGTCGGAGACAGCGCGGGCATGAGGATCGGCGTCGGCATCGGCGTCTCCGGCTCTAGTTCCGATACATCGCGGTCTTCACCGCCCCGACAATCTTGTCCGCATTCGGAAGGCTCAGGGCCTCAAGATTGGCGGCGTAGGGAAGCGGCGTGTCTTCCTGCGTCACCCGCATGGGCGGGGCATCCAGGTAATCGAACGCATGCTGCGTCACCAGCCAGCCGATTTCGGCGCCGACGCCGCAGGGCGCCCAGCCTTCTTCAACGGTGACGATCCGGTTCGTCTTCTTCACCGACGCGATTACGGTCTCAACATCGAGCGGGCGAAGCGTGCGCAGATCCACCACTTCCGCCGAAACGCCCTCGGCCTCGAGCTTCGCCGCGGCTTCGAGCGAGAACTTCACGCCGCGGGAATAGGAGACGATGGTCACATCGGTTCCGGCGCGCTGGATCTTCGCCCTGCCGATCGGCAGCACGAAATCATCGAGCTTCGGCACGGGCATGGTGTCGCCATAGAGCAGCTCGTGCTCGAGGAACACCACGGGATTGGGATTGCGGATCGCGGCTTTCAGGAGACCCTTGGCGTCCGCCGCCGAATAGGGAGAGATGACGATCAGGCCGGGCACGTTGGAATACCATGCCGCGAAATCCTGGCTGTGCTGCGCGGCGACGCGGCTCGCCGCCGCATTCGGGCCGCGGAAGACGATGGGAGAGCCCATCTGCCCGCCCGACATGTAGCGCGTCTTCGCCGCCGAGTTGATGATGTGATCGATGGCCTGCATCGCGAAGTTCCACGTCATGAACTCGACGATCGGTTTAAGGCCCGCAAAGGCCGCGCCGACGCCGAGACCAGCGAACCCATATTCCGTGATCGGCGTGTCGATGACGCGGCGCGGTCCGAACTCCTCGAGCAGCCCGCGCGAGACCTTATAGGCGCCCTGATACTGCGCGACCTCCTCGCCCATGAGGAAAACGTCGCCATCGCGGCGCATCTCCTCGGCCATGGCGTCGCGCAGCGCATCGCGCACGGTCGTCGGAACCATTTCGACGCCACTGGGCAGTTCGGGATCGGCGGCGGGCGACGATGTCCGCATGGCAGCCGAAGGCGGGGGCGCGGAAGCAGGCGGCGCTTTCGCCTGAATTTCAGGTTTCGCCGCCGGCGCGGCGCCGTTCGCCTTCTTCGCAGCGCCCTCCTCGATGAGCGTCGCGATCGGCGAGTTGACCCTTACGTGCTCCGTGCCCGCAGGAACAAGGATTTCGCCGATGACGCCCTCATCGACCGCTTCGACCTCCATGGTCGCCTTGTCGGTCTCGATCTCGGCGATCACGTCTCCGGAGGCGACGCGGTCGCCCGCGCTGACCTTCCACTTGGCGAGCGTTCCCTCCTCCATGGTCGGGGAGAGCGCGGGCATGAGGATTGGTGTCGGCATGACGGGGTCCGGCGGTTGGCGACGAGGCCGGACCTTCCTAACCGCGACGCCCGCAGCGAACAAGCCGCGCCGCGCGTGACACTATCACCCGCCTATTTGCGTGCGCCGCGTTTGGGCCGGAGGGCGTCGGCGCGCTCGGCCATGGCTTCCTGTTCGGCGTCGAGCGCCGCCGTCACCACGGCGTAAATGGCCTCGAGATCGGCGCGAGCCTCGGCGGCGAGACATTCGGAGTAGGCGTTGAGCCCGTCGATATAGACATTATAGGCCTTGACCCGCGCATTCTGCGCGGCGCGGAGTTTCGGGCCCGCGAGTTTCGGATCGATCGTCATGTCGGGTTCGGCCGGCCGCGCGCATCCGACGAAACTGTAGTCGAAGCCGGAGGGCGTCTTCTCGAGATCGCCGGCGTTCGCGCTTGATGCGGCCGCCAGCGCGGCCGTCGATATGATCAGCATACGCATTATATTCTCCATGCCCGCGACCCCGCCGCCGGACCCCCGCGATGTGACAGGCAAGATGCGTTCCAGCCGGCCCGATTCTCGCGTCAGCCGAATACCTTGTCGGCGGCGCCGGGTTTAAGGCGAAGGAGGCGCGAATCCTTGACCGCCGCC
>CAYTVQ010000147.1:0-6956 GCA_964441615.1 uncultured Caulobacterales bacterium
CGATTTTCTGATTGTCGTGATTGGAGTTTTCGGCAGCCTCCAAGTTGAGGCCTCTGCCCGCGAAGAACTTGCCGTTTGGCGCGCCCAGGTCAGGCGTATAGCCGGTCCGTGTCGGCGCGTGAGAACGGCCTCCACTCGGCTTCGCCCAGCCTTTCCCACTCAAGAAAGGCTTCGTCGGCCAGGAGCGTCGCCGCATATTCCTGTGCAGTGGGTCCGAGCGTTATTCCATAGGTCCGGAATCGGGTCGCCACCGGCGTGAAAAACGCGTCGGCGATCGAGCGTTTCCCGAATAGGTGCGCGCCCGCGCCGCGATATCGAGCGCGCAGGCTGCTCCATATCTCCTCGATGCGCGCGATATCGCGCAAGGTCTCGGCCGGGAGGCCCCTCGCTTCGCAGCGGCGTCGAATATTCATCGACAGATCGCGGCGCACGCCAGCGAAGCTCGAGTGCATTTCGCAGACGACTGCTCTTGCAAGCGCCCGGTCGTTCGCCTCTCTCGGCCACAGGACATCAGGCTTCTGCTCGGCCGCCCATTCGCAGATCGCCAGACTGTCCCAGAGGCGCAGGTCGCCGTGATGGAGCGCCGGCACCGTGCCTCCGGGAGAAACCGCCGCAACGGCGGCGATCTTGCGTTCGCCATAGCCCGCCGCATCGAGATCGACGAGGCGCTCCTCGAAAGGAAGGCCCGCCCATTTGAGCGCGAGCCATGGCCGCAGGGACCAGCTCGAATAATTCCGTGGGCCAATGAACAGGGTCGTCATCATGCAGGGCTCCTCATTCGTGTCGGGCGGCGGCGCGCCTCTAAGGACGTAGCGCGCGAATGGCCGTTACGCCATTCCTGACGGACCCTATTCCACGGTGAAAATCGACAGGCCCCGGCCCCGGCTTCGGAAAAGCTTGGTCGCGATGCGCCGCCTCTAGCGGCCCCTATCAGGCGAAATGAGGTCAAGAAGTCCCTTCGCCGTCTCCTGGTCGAACTTCATGCGCAGCTGAAGGTACGGCCCCTTCTGGGCGTATTCCGCAGCAATGAAGTCCTCATCGCGAAAGCCGACAATATTCCATCCGAAACTGAGCCAGATATTGTCGAGCGGCGTGATGCCGATCGACGGCCCATAGGCGTATTCGAAGGCGTTCGTATCGTGGGTGTAAAGTACGAGACCGCGCAGACCGAAGTCGACAAGTTCAGTGATGTCATAACGCCCTTCAAGGCCAAAAAGCTGAGTCAATCCCGAATAGGTCGAAAGGCCGTCATTAATCACCGCATACTTGATTCCATGATTGAATGAGATCTGATAACGCGGGTCGCCCGCATAATTCAGCGCAAGATTGTTGACCGCCTTCCAGCTTCTGAATGCGCCGTCCACATCATCAATTGCGACGTCGAAACGGTCAAAGACGATGAGACCGTCGCTCTTTCGCGGGCGCCAGGCGGCGCCGAGTCGCGCATCGAAGGCCCGGGAGTCGGCTGCTGTCTCGTTCTCATCCTGCTGATAGCGCGCCGCGCCTGCGAAGGAGAGACGCTCGTTCATCTCGCGCGCAGCGCCGAAAAGCGCCATATAGCGCCGGCCCTCCTGAGACTTCTTGTGTTCGAGTCGGGCGGACGCCGTTGTCGCGCCGTTCTGATACCCGGCGCCGACATAGATCGATGTGAAATTGCGGTCTTCTTCCATGGGCGAAACCGGGGCATCGGGCACAATGTCGTCTGGCGCATCGATGACTCCGTCGCTGTCGAGATCCTGGCGGCGGCTCATGCCGAAGGAGCCCATCCAGGCGTCAGTGATCCTGATGCGCTGGTCGATGCCGAAAGTGGCGCCGATGCGGCTCCCGGAGTCGCTGGTCACCCGGTCGCCCGCGACGGTAATGCTTCCGCCCTTCCACGGATCGGCCTTCACCCCGACAATGGTGTTTGAGCTGGAGGCGTCATCGCCTTCCTGAATCTCGTGACTGACTGACAAGGTCGCCTTGCCGAATAGACGCTGGTCGAGACCGATGATCGTCCGCTTCGGGAAGAAGTTCGAATCGCCATCGCTGATGACAGGCTGGTCGCGCTCGCCGCGCAGGGTGAGGCCCAGCTTTTCGAAGCTGTGCCTGAAGTCGAGCGTCGTGAGCAGGGCGCGACGGCGCGGCCCTGTTTCAGGCTTCTCAATGACCCCGCGCAAGCCGACGGCCGCGGAAGTCGTCACGTTCTCCTGGCGAAGCCCGAGTTCGGCGACGTCCCGTGATGCGCTGGTTTCGAGGTTTTCTTCGCGATAGGCCTTGACGTCGAGGAACCGCGCAATGCGCGCGCCCTTCTTGCTTCCGATCAGCTCCTGGAACTTGTAGCTGAGTTCGCCGCCGAAGCGCCGTACGCCAACCAGAGCCGAGGATTGCTGCTTGAGGCCGAAGCCCGGTTCGGTCTCATTGTAGAAGGCATTGGCGCGCAGTTTCGCCGAAACATGGGTCAATTCGGCGACGAAGGCGTCGGCGGTAAGATGCCCCGTCGGCGTCTGGTTGCGCGTGAGCCCGTATTCGAGACGCGCTTCCGTATCCTTGCCGACCTTGGCCGTGAAATCGACGGCGCCGAGGTCCCCGCCTTCGCGCAGACCGTCCGGCCCTTCCTGGTGGATGCCGGTGAGGCCGATCTCGGCCATGCCGTCAAGAATGCGGCGCGCAATACGCCCGCCGCCGGTCACGGCGCGCTTGACAGGGGCCGAAGTCTCATATTCGGCGACGATGACATTATAGCTTTGCGCATCCTCCGCCGCGGCGATGGGCAGGCGGAAAAGGATCTCGCCGGTTCTGAAATCGATGTCGTAATCGAGATAGCGGGCGAGCGGCGTCGTGGCGCGCACGATGTCCGGGCGGAAACGGTCGCGCGTCTCGACGAAGATCGTCTCGGAATTGCGCACGATCGGCGCAGTTGAGGCGACAAACGGGCCGGAGGTTCCGTCAGCGGCGATCTCATCGCGCACGAAACCCTGATTGGTGTCAGCGGCGAATCCCGTAAAGGACCAAGCTTCGCTCTCGTAGAGCATGCGCACGCCGGACATGCGGCGCGCATAGCGTCCGAGTTTCGATTGAGTGAGGCCCGTGTCGTAGTCGCCGAGCAGCGCCTGGAAGCCGTCTTTCTCCGCCTTGAGATAGACGGGAAATCTGCTTTCCGCTTCGAAATCCTGGTCAGAGCGATCGCCAAAGATCGGATAGCGCGAATCGGGGTCGACGGCGTCAAAAAGCTCATCGTCCTCGCGGCCGCGCTTCTTTGCGCTGTCGCCGGCGGCGGTCACCAGCCAGCCGCCCTTGACCGTCCCCTTGGCGAACCCGGCGACGCGTCCCTTGCCGACAAGTTCGCGGCCCTGAGGCAACGCCCCCGTCGACTTCTGCAGCGAGCCTCTTCCCTCCGCAAGGCCGACAATAATCCAGTCGCGCAGGGCTGGCTTCAGGAAAGCGAAGAGCTGCTGCTCGCGCCCGTCGTCGAGGAGGACGCGCAAGGAAAGACGCCCCGTCGTCGAGGTCGGATCAAGCTCAATGGCGAGCACGCCGTCCGGACCGACCGTCGCGGCGCTTTGCGCAGCAAGCGGCGCCGTAAGCGGAAGAGCGCTTTCAACTGTCTTCGACGCTCTTGCGCGATAGGGCGGATCGATCTTTACATCGACCAGGCGGCCCGCATGAACGGGCCGACCGGCTTCGTCCGTAATCTTGACGGCGACGACCGGCGGACTCCTGCCGTCAGCGACGAGGCTGGATTGCTCCGGCAGAAATACGGCGCGCGCCGCCCTGTCCACGAACACAATGCGACGCTCGAGCCGTGTGACTTCCTTCTCGTTCGCATCAAGAACGATGACCTGGATCTGAGTCTCCCCGTCGCCGATATCGACGCCGCGCCATCGCGACAACGCCACGCCGCTCGCAGTCGCCTCACGCCCGGCGAAATTCTGCTGGTGCGGCGTCCCGTTGACGAGCAGGCGCGCCTGCTGCCCGACACCGTGCTTGACGCCAATATTGATGGCGCGGGCCGATGGCGTTCTTCCTTCAGCCGGATAAACGATCTGAGGTTCTGCGGTTTGCGTCGCGAGCCACAGCTGATCGTAATCCTTGTGCTCGGTCGCATCGTTGAAGCGGGGGGGCGCCAGCGATGCCGGCGCAGCGACGCCGGTCTTTTTCAGGTAAAAGTTCGCCCGCCAGATTGAGCCGCCGCCGGCATCGACAAATTGCGAAATCGTGCTTCCGGCGAAGCGCGTATTGCTCTCGCAGGAGACGATCTCATAGCCCTGGGGCAGAGAGTCCCTGTCGATCTGCACGACATGGGTGCGCGCGGGCACATCCTCAAAATGATAGAGCCCATCCTTGTCAGTAAGGACGCTGGCGCCGGTCTCCATGTAGATTTTCACGCCCGGAACGCCCTTGCCCGGCGACAGGCGTCTGGGCCAGGCTGCATCCGGATCGCAGGCGTCCTCAGCGACACGCCCAACGATCGTGAGGTTGGAGCGCAGGAGATCTTCCTGCACGAAGACGGCGGCTTCGGCTGTGTTGGAGATCGAGGCGCCGACGCCGTTTATCGCCGTCGCCCGGTTGACGGCCTCGCCGGGCTTCGCGCCCGCCGAGACCGCCGCGACATAGGAAATCTTCAGCGTCTCGCCGGGGGCCGCAAAGCCGGCCGAAAAAACCAGGGTTGAGCCGTCCGCCGAGACGCCGGGATCCGCGACGGCGGCTCCATTGAGGCGAGCCGAGCCCTTCTTGTAGCGAAATCCCGCGGGCAGACGATCACGAACCGCGATCAGCGCTGCTGTCGCCGCCCCATTCACGGCGGAAATCTCGTAGCGCACATAGTCTCCTGCCGCAGCGGTCGCCGTTGAAGCCTCTTTCGTCAGCGTGACATCCGTACGCGGATCGACCGGCACGTCAAATTCAACATCCCCCGTTCCCGTCAGGTCAAACGCCTGGAGATAGGAGGCCGCGCTTATGGCGAAGGGCGCGCCGGGGAGAGCGGCGATCTGCGCCTGCGTCGCCACGGATGGCGCCGAGTATCCTGCCGGCGGCGTCACGACGACGCGATAGCGCCCCGGAAACATGATCGGGAAGCGGAACTCCCCCGCCGCGAGCGTATAGACCATGCCGCCGCTGTCTGTAACTGTCGAGCCGGTGACGACAGTCGAGGGATAGGATGAAACTCCGTCTATGCCGAAGACGGCGGCTGGCGCGCCGGTCGCGTCATCGACGATGGTTACAGTTACGCCGTCCAGCGGCGCTCCTGTTGTTGAATCGAAGACTCGCCCAAACGGATCGACGCCCGCGACGGCGGTTGAAACTTCGGTCGCGTCGAATGGGTCGACGTAGGTAGCCGTCAATGTCGCGCCCTGCGCGATCGTCAGTGTAGCGTCGTTCTGAACCGGAACTCCATGACCACTCTGGATGTAGGCGTAGAACAGTCCGGTGTCCGGCCCGCTTTCGTAGAAGCGCAGCGTTACGCGGTCGCCGTTCGCGGTTACGATGGTCGCGATGAGGGTCTCAATCGTTGTCGGATCGCCGTTCTGGCCGGAGTCCGTCACGCGCACGATGATCGGCTCTCCGGCGAAATACGATGTCGCGGGAGTGAGCCGGACCGGCTGGCTGAGATTGACTGGCGCGCCTCCTGCCATGGCAATGGACCCAACCGGCGAGAATGCAGCGGCGCCGTCGGTCGCATAGTCCGAGCCATGGAGCCAAGCGACCTGAGCGTCCGGCGCGGCGGGCGAAATGCGGAAGAACTCGATCGACGAAGGGGTCGGCCTCGCCTGAACGACGAACGAGGCGGGAGGCGTCACAATTGTCGCGGTCGATCCGCCAATTGTGAAGGTGATCGTAGCGACATTCTCAACCGTCGTTCCAATGGGAACGGCGCGGGCTGAAGTTCCGAGCGCGACTAGAAGCGCCGCGAAAATCGCGATAATTGCGCCTTTTGCAATGCCCGTTCGTCTATCCACTACGCGACTTTCGAAGTCCCGAAACTCCGACCCTTTCTTGCGAGGACGCCGCCGCCCGGGTTTCACCCGGCGCAGCGGCTCCCATCGGCGCCAAGGGGAATTGGCGGCGGCCTACCTCACGAGCGCCCTGATGGTGACGAGCCCGGTTGCGCCCGGCGCCAGCGTCGCGCCGGTGAGCGTGACGGTGCAGGCGGCGACGCAGCCCGAGCCGCCGGTCGGCGGCGTCAGCGTCCCGGACGAAGTGAAGCCTGACTGCGTGACGCCGACATACTGGATGGTGTTCGGCAGCACGTCGGAAATGTTGATGTTGGTCGCCGTCGCCGCTGCGCCAGCCGCGTTCGATGCGGAGATCACATATTCGATGCAGGCGCCGGGCGTAGCGTATTGGTTGCCGGCCTGAACCGGATCGGTAGCGCAGTCGATCGACGATGCGTCGGTGGCGATGACATTCACCGCCTTCGAGGCGCTCAACGACGCCGAGGAGACGACATACGCGCCATTGTCGGAATGTGCGCCGTCAGCATTCGCGTCGCTCGGGCCGGCGCCGTCAGCAAGGACGTTCTGCGCTTCGCCCGTCATATTGTTTGCGCCCGCGGCTGCAGTCGTCTGCGCGCCCGGCGTGCCGGTATAGGCGGGATCGAGAGAAGTCGCCGGATTGAGCGAGTCTGCAATGAGCGTGATCTCGTCGCGGTCGCCGTTGACGACGCCGCCCGGAATGGACCCGCTGATCCGCACCCACAGGATCCGATCGGGCAGGATGTCGGCTGTGGCGGAGCCGGAGCCTTGGGTATAGGAGGTTCCGGCGCCGTCGTCGGCCCCGGGTTCGAACACGCCGTCGCCGTCATCGACAAAATAAGTCATCGTCAGCGACCCAAAGGCGATGTCGAACTGGTCTGGCGCGAAGTCAGCGAGCGCCAGCGAGTAGGCCTGGCGGTCGTTCCCGTCGTTGCGCACGCTCCACACCAGCGTCTGCCCGGTTGCGCCCGGAACGACCGTCGTGTCGCCGGCGCTTGTGAC
>CAYTVQ010000148.1:0-6731 GCA_964441615.1 uncultured Caulobacterales bacterium
CGCGGGAATCGAAACTGGTCGCGCTCGAATGGATGGGCGGCAAGCCGGGCGCCGCGCCTGTCGCGCTGATCGGCAAGGGCGTCTGCTTCGACACGGGCGGCATCTCGATCAAGCCCGCCGCCGGCATGGAGGAGATGAAATACGACATGGGCGGCGCCGCCGCTGTCGCTGGAACCATCATGGCGCTCGCCGCGCGCAAGGCGAAGGCGAATGTTGTCGGCGTCCTCGGCCTCGTCGAGAACATGCCGGACGGAAATGCGCAGCGGCCGAGCGACGTCGTGAAATCCATGTCGGGCCAGACGATCGAGGTCATCAACACCGACGCCGAGGGACGCCTTGTCCTCGCGGACGCCATCTGGTGGACCCAGGAGACCTACAAGCCGGCGGCCATGGTCGACCTCGCGACGTTGACCGGCGCAATCGTGGTCGCGCTCGCCCACGAATATGCCGGGCTTTTCACCAGGCAGGATGCGCTCGCGACGCAGCTCGTCAAGGCGGGCGACGCGACGGGCGAGCTTCTCTGGCGTATGCCGCTTGCAAAAGCGCATGACGACGCCATCAAGTCAGACATCGCCGACATGAAGAACACCGGCCCGCGCGAAGGCGGCTCGTCAAATGCGGCGGCTTTCATCGCGCGCTTCGTCAAAGAAGGGGTCCCGTGGGCCCATCTCGACATCGCCGGCACGGCCTGGACGAAAAAGGATCTCAAGGTCGCCCCCAAGGGCGCGACCGGCTATGGCGTGCGCCTGCTCAATGAGTGGATCCGCGCAAATTACGAGTGACGCCGTTCCGATGACGCGGCGCTCCGCAGTATTGCGAGTCCTTCGCGCCGCCGCATTGCTCGCGGCCGCGGCCTGCGTTTCCTTCCCCCCGGCGCCGCCGCCCGGCGGCGCGCCGAGGATCGAAAATGGGCGGCTCATCACCGCCGACGGCGCCGAACTCGGACTGGACGTTTGGCCTGCGGCGGCGCCGCGCGCGGCCATTCTCGCCGTGCACGGCATGAATGATTACGCCCGCCATTTCGCTGACGCAGCCCGCTGGCTTGCGTCAGAGGCCGGGGTGTCTGTCTATGCCTATGACCAGCGGGGCTTCGGACGCTCGCCGCAATTCGGACGCTGGGTCGGCGAGGACACGCTGAGGAGCGACCTGCGCTCAGCGGTCGCTGCGGTACGCGCCGAGCATCCGGGCGCTCCGCTTTACGTTCTTGGCCATTCAATGGGCGCGGCTGTGATCCTCGCTGAGGCGGCCGAGGCGCCCCTTGACGTCGACGGCGCCATATTGGTTGCGCCGGCGGTCTGGGGCGGCAGCCGCATGCCGCTGCTCTACCGCATCTCGGCCAATGTCGCTGCGACTTTCGCCCCGGGCAAGACGCTGACTGGCGAGCGCGCCGGCCGTCGGTCTACGGACAATATCGCCGCTCTGCGCGAAATGATCGCCGATCCGCTGGTCATCAAGCCGACGCGCCTTGACGCCATTCTTGGCGTCACGCGCATCATGGGCGGCGCCTGGGATGCGACGGACGAGGTCGGCGGTCGAATCCTCGTCCTCACCGGCGCGCGCGACGAGATCATTCCCCCGGAGGCGCAGGAAAAGGCCGCCGGCCGCCTGTGCGGCGAAGTCGAGCGCCGCTTCTATCCCGATGGCTGGCACCTGCTGCTGCGCGACCTGCAGGCGGAAACGGTCTGGCGCGACATCGCCGCATGGATCGCAGCCGCAGGGAACGGCCGGAACGACGATGGTGGGATCGGACCGGCCGCGCTCCGGTGCAGGGCGGGCGGCGCCTAAGCCGGCGTTGTCTCGGCAAGCGCCCAGGCCGCAAAGGCCTGGTCTGTCGCGGGTCCAGTCGCAATCTCGCTGATCGCCGGCGTCTCGTAGGGGTGAAGGGATTTCAGGCGCGCGGCGGCCTCCTTCGCGCGCGCTGGGCTCGTTTTCACGATCATTGCGACTTCAGGGCCGCGCTCGACGACCCCTTTCCAGCGATAGACGGAGGCGACAGCCGGGAGAATGTTCACGCAGGCGGCGAGGCGCGCCTCCACCAGTGCGGATGCGATCCTCTGCGCCGTATCCAGGTCCGGCGCCGTGGCGTAGAGAAGGGCGAGCGGGCCCATATGACCTCCATTCTTCATTGCAGACGCTAACGCCGTGATCGCTCTCAGGAAAGACGCCGCGCTCGTGCTGTTTTCCGGCGGTCAGGATTCGTCGATCGCGCTCGCTTTCGCGCTCGAGCGCTACGCCAATGTATCGACGGTCGGTTTTGATTACGGCCAGCGGCACGCGGTCGAGCTTGAGGCGCGAAACGCGGTCAGGCGCGAGCTTGCAGCAAGGTTCCCGCGCTGGGCCTCCCGTCTCGAATCTGACACGCTCCTGGGACTCGGGGCGCTAGGACAAATCTCCGAGACGGCGCTCACGCGCGACATCGCGCATGAAGCCGCCGCGTCGGGTTTGCCTAACACGTTCGTCCCGGGACGAAACCTCGCCTTCCTCGTCCTTGCCGCGGCGCTCGCCTATCGGCAGGGCGTCGGCGTCCTCGTCGGCGGGATGTGCGAAACGGATTATTCCGGTTATCCCGACTGCCGCGCTGACGCGCTCGGCGCCCAGCTTCAGGCGCTGCGGCTTGGCATGGACGCGGACTTCTCGCTGGAGACGCCGCTGATGCGGCTCACCAAGGCGCAGTCCTGGGAGCTGGCGGAACGGCTCGGCGGAAAAGACCTCGTCGATCTTGTCGTCGAGCATTCGCATAGCTGTTATCGCGGGACGCGCGGCGCGCGGCGCGACTGGGGCTATGGCTGCGGCGCCTGCGCCGCTTGCGAGCTTCGGGCGAAGGGCTATCAGGCCTACAGGGCTGGAAAGGATCGGCCGCCACAGGGCATTCCGTGACTTATTCCGTAAAGGAACGATTTTATACGCTGCAGGGCGAGGGCGCACAGGCGGGACGCCCGGCCGTCTTCCTGCGCTTTTCGGGATGCAATCTCTGGAGCGGGATCGAAGAGGATCGCGCTGCTGCAATCTGCACTTTCTGCGACACCGATTTTGTCGGGGTCCACGGGGAGGGGGGCGGCAAGTTCGGCTCGCCCGACCGGCTCGCCGACCATGTCGCCCGGGCCTGGCCGGCCGACGCCGGCGGCGTTCCCTTCGTCGTGTGCACGGGGGGCGAGCCGCTCCTGCAACTCGATGCGCCTCTGATCGAGGCGCTTCATGCGCGCGGCTTCGAAATCGCCGTCGAGACCAACGGGACGATCGAGGCCCCCGCCGGCATCGACTGGGTCTGCGTCTCGCCGAAAGGCCGGGCGCCCCTCGTCCAGTGCGCCGGAAATGAACTGAAGCTCGTCTTTTTCCAGCCCGATGCGCCGCCGGAGCGTTTTGAGGCGCTCGATTTTCCGCGTCTTTACCTTCAGCCTATGGACGGGCCCGACCTTTCGCGCCATACAGCCGCCGCCGTCGCCTACTGCAAGGCGAACCCGCGCTGGCGTCTCTCCTTGCAGACTCACAAGCTGATCGGCATTCCGTAGACTGAGGGCCTGTCCGCCGTGAAGATGCGCATTACGAAATCGGTCGCGTTCGACGCCGCGCACTATCTCGACGCCTGTCCGGGCGGGCGCCCATACGCGCGCATGCACGGGCATTCCTTCACGCTGGAGGCGACGCTCGAGGGAGAGCCCGATCCGAAGTCAGGCTGGGTCGTTGATTTCGCCGATCTTGCGGCGGCGCTGGAGGAGATCCGCGCCGAGCTCGATCATCGGCTGCTGAACGAAGTCGATGGCCTTGAACGCCCGACGCTCGAGAATATCTGCGCCTTTGCCGCCGCACGCCTGAGTCGGCGGTTCGGAACGCTCAAACAGGTGCGCGTCGCGCGGCCGTCGAACGGCGAGAGCTGCGTCCTTGAAGTGTGACGCGCCGTGACGGCCGGACGCGATCCGGCCGTCACGGGGTTTGGCGGCGGAGCGGGGAGAGGCGCCGCCGCCCATTGGGACGATCGTGCAGGCTTAGGCGCGCGCGCGGACTTTCTCGCGAAGGCTCGCGACGAATTCCGTCACCGGAACGACAGTCTCGCGGCTTCCTTGGGCGGCGAGCGCGGCGACGTCGCGAACCTGCGCGAGGTTGCGCTCGATGCCGTCGCGGAGCGCGTCGCGCTGGATACGGAGTGATTCGCTCAGGCTCTCCGATTCAAGAACTTCACGCAGCGCCGCGAACGTCGCGTCGGCGTTGGCCTGCGCGTTCTCGATGAGCGTCACGAGGACTTCGCGGCGCTTCTCGTCGGCGATGTGGCCCGAGCTCGCGAGCGCCGCGCCGGCTTCCTTGAAGTTCTGCTGGATGCGCTCGAAGATGGTTTCGACGTTCTTTTTCGCCGCGCCGGCCGTTTCGGTCTTTGCGGCGGATTTCGCCGTCGCCGGCTTGGCGGCGGCCTTCTTCGTCGTTTTCCTGGTAGCCATGGTCATTTCTCCTTTTCAGTAGCGGGTTCAGGCTGCTTGCGCGGTCGCGCGGCTCTCCGCCGCGCGCGTATGGGCGGCGATGAGTTCGGTGATTTTCTTCAGATGTTTCGGCGGCAGGTCGTGACCCATGCCCTCGATGATCTCGGCGCGCGCGCCGGGGATGGTCGCCGCGATATCGAGCCCGCCCGGGAGCGGCGCGAGCCGGTCCAGCGAACCGTGAATGACAAGGGCGGGCGCCTTTATCTTTCGCGCATAGGGTCGGAGCTCTCCGGTCGCCACAATCGCCGCGATCTGGCGGCGCACGCCCGAGGGGTAATTGCAGCGCTTCACCGAGGCGAGGATCTTCTCTCTGAACTCTGCGGGATCGTTGCCGCTGTCCGGCGTGCCGATGACGTTCCAGAAGGCGACGATGCGGTCGATAAGCTCGTCTTCTGTCTTCGCGCCGACGCGCGTCGTGAAAAGCTGGCGCAAAACAGCCGGGTCCGCCTGCTTGAGTTTGGGGTGATTGGTCGAGGACATGATGGCGGTGAAGCTCTTCACGCGCTCGGGATGAAGGGCGGCCAGCACCTGCCCGATCATGCCGCCCATCGAAGCCCCGACGACATGCGCTCTCTCGATTGAAAGCGCGTCGAGCACGCCGACCGAGTCCGCGGCCATGTCGCGAAGCGTGTAGGGCGCAAGCGATTTCAGCTTGAGCAGCCGGATCGCCGTCATAGTCAACGCCGGGCTCGGCGCGCGCTTTTCGTGCAGCTTCTGCGAGAGGCCGATGTCTCGGTTGTCGAAGCGGATGACCCGGAAGCCCTTGCCGACCAGCGTCTCGACCATCGGCATCGGCCACAGCGTCAGCTGCGCCGCGAGGCCCATGATCAGGAGGATCGCGGGATCGGATTTCGACCCGTAATCCTCGACCTCGATATCCAGTCCATTCGCTTTGACGAGGGGCATGGTCTGTCCTCAGTGAACGGCGGCGCCGTCGCGCGGCTTCAGCGTGCGCCCTTCGGCGAGCGCCGCCGCCTGCTCGATCCAGGATTCGCGCCTGATGCGGCCCTTCATGCGCAGCTTTGCCTCTAGCGCGGCCGCCTCGTCGTCGCTGAGCGCCGCGATCTGGGCGAAGCGGATAACGCCAATGGCGTTGAGACGTCTGGCGAGCTTCTCGCCCACGCCTTCGATCTTGGTGAGATCATCGACGATCGGAGGCGCCGCCTGCTTTTCCGGCGCCTCGGAATTGCGCGCGCTCGCCGGCGGACGCTTCTTCGCCTGACGGGGTCCGGTCGCCGCCTCGTGGAGCTCGGCGAAGGAGGCTTCGATGCATTCCCTGTAGAAGGCGGGGTCGGGCATCATCTTGCGGCAGGCGGTGACCGTCACCGCGATCTCGCCGCAATAGCTGGTGACGGCGTGGAAGAGGCCCATCGAATCCATGACCGGGCCGAGCCCATAGGTCGCGACCATGCGCGCGCCCGCCATGTGCAGCGGAACCTGCGGTCCTGGCACGTTGGTGACGACCGTGTTGAACATGGGCGACAGGCGGTTAGCGAGGCCCAGGCGCGAATAGAGCCGGGTCGCGACGCCGGTCACCATGGCCGGCGCCAGCTTCGACATGTCGGCGAGTTCACGCGCGCCGACCGCATTCGACATCGCTTTCTGGTTCTTGGCGCTTTCGTGACAGAAGTGAAGGCGCGCCAGCGGATCGGCGACATGGGTGCCGAGCGGAATCGACAGAGCGGTCACTTCATTTCCGGCGGCGTTCTTCTCGCCCGCCTTGCGCACGGAGACCGGGGCCATGGCGATCAGCGAGTCGGCCGGGAGTTCGTCCTTGGCCTTGAGATAGCGGCGGAGCGCCCCGCCGACGACGGCGAGCATGACATCGTTGACGGTGACGCCAGGAATGCGCTGGCGGATCGCCTTGACGTCGTCGAGCGTGAACTTGGCGGCCTCGACGACCTTGTTGGCGCTGACGACGCCGTTAAAGCGCGTGCGCGGGATCTTTGCGCCGAGGAGCTTGATGTCGCCGCGGGTCAGGCCGGAAGCGAATTTGAGTGCGCCCGGCGCGATGCGGCGGGCGACATCGAGGCCATAAAAAGGCTTGGTCGCATTGTTCCAGTTCGCGCGCGCCAGAAGTTCAAGCGCGCCGGGGCGGCGTCCCGGAGCCCAGCTCTTCTCTGGCGCTTCGAGCTCCGCATCGGGCTCCAGCGAATGGAGCGCCTCGGCGATATCGACGCCGGAGGCGCCGCATAAAGTATTGAAATTGCACTGATTTTCTGCGAGTTGTTGCGCCGCAACAAATCACTGGACTTCACTCCA
>CAYTVQ010000149.1:0-6688 GCA_964441615.1 uncultured Caulobacterales bacterium
AGCCCCGTGCGCCGCAGGAGCTTCCGCTTGATGGCGCGCAGCTCGAGCGCAAGGCGCGAGGCGCGCTCGGCCGGGGTGTAGAAGCCGCGGCTGGCGAGAGCCGCAAGATCAATGTCGAATTGGGACGGCTCGACCTGGCGAAGCTCGGCCTGCGGCGGCCGCGGGGCGGATTCGACCGCTTTTTCGAAGACGCCGCCCGCCTTTTCAATCAGGCTCATCTCAGGAACTCCGCGATCGATTCGATGCTTGCACTTTGCGCGCCAGATTTGTGCGCGGCGGCGGGCGTCATGAATACTTCCACATAAAGGTAAAGAAGGCCGAGGAAGGCGAGGGCGCCGCCGGCCGCGGCGAGCTTCATGAGATCGTCCTGCTGCAATTTCCTGGTGAAGGCCGATTTCACCACGCCGATCGAGCCGAGCACGGGGAGGCCGAAGGCCTGCTCGAGGTCGACCGTCTGGGTGTAGGTGCGATCAAAGTGGGCGGCGAGGAGCCCGAGGGCCGCGCCGGCGCCGATCGCCAGCAGGAGCGCCACGGGGATGAGGATGATGCGGGCCGGCTCGGCCGGCCGCAGCGCCGCGGCCGGGCGCTCGAAGACCTGATAGCTGACGCCGCGGCCGGCGGCGCCGAGATTGGCCGTCAGCGTCAGGCGGTCGCGCTTTTCGATGAGGTCGTTGTAGGACTTCTGGGTCTGCTCATAGCTGCGCTGGATGCGCTGCAGATCCGCCATGACTTCGGGGGCCTGGCCCATGGTGACCGCGAGCGCCTCGGCGTCCGAGCGCAGACGCTCTTCGCGCAGTTTCAGTTCGGCGACCGCGCCTTCGGCGACGACCAGTTCGTTCTGCAGGCGCTGATGCTCCGGGTTCGCCGGAAGGCCCGCGCCGCCGCCCTCAAGCTGCGCGATGCGCTGTTTGATGTTCTGAATATCGGGATAGCTCTCGTTGTACTGGCTGCGCAGCTGCGCGAGCTGCACCTTGAGGACGTTGAGCTCGTCTCCGGCCGAGGAGCGCGGCGTCGTCGACAGAAGGGCGCGCAGCGTCGAGGCGCGGCGCTGCTCGGAGCTGATCTGGTCCGTGACGCGCTGGATCTCGGTCGCCAGCTGCTCCTTCTGACGGACATTGCCTTCGATGACGGCGAGTTCGTTGGCATGCAGGCGGCGGAAATCGGCGACCTCCTTCTCCTTGGCGGTCAGCTGTTCGTCGAAGCGACTGATTTCCGCCTCGAGCCTGCGGCGCGCCTCTTCCTTTTCCTGGAGCGTGGCGCCGAGGTCCTGTTCGATCAGCAGATTGAGGACGGCATCGACGACGCGCCGCGAGATTTCCGGGTCGCCGAAGCGGTAGGTGATGTCGAAATAGTTCTGCTGGGGGCTGTCGATCGAGATCTGGTTCGAGACCCAGTCGATCAGCTGCTCCATTTTCACCCGGCGATCGGCCTCCGAACTCGCCTTGATGGTCTTGTCGAGGCCCGAGCGGTAGATGATCTCCTGCACGTTCGGGCGCGTCAGAAGCTGCTGTTTGACGACGGCGACGCGCTGTTCGTAATTCGGACGCGCCGTCACGCCGGTCATCACCGGATCGAGAATCGTCTCCGTCTGGACGAAGACCTGCGCCCGCGATTCGTAGCGGTCAGGCAGCAGCCACACGCCGAACCACAGGACCAGCGCGGCGAGCCACGTCGCCGCGACCACGAGCCAGCGGCGGCGCCACAGCCCGACGCCGTAGCGGATGAGCGGCCGAGGCAGATCGGATAAGTCGAACACGGAACGAACCCCCAGTTTACTCTACTCGTGAAGGACCCGCCGGCGGATCGGGGCCGGCGGGAGTCGGTTTTCTAGAACATGCTTTCCGGAATCAGGATCACGTCGCCCGGCATCACCGGGACGTTTGCAGAAATCTTGCCCTTGCGCATGAGATCGTTGAGGCGCAGCCGGTAGGACTGCCGCTGATCGCCCTTGCCGCGGATGAGCACCGATTTGTTGCCAGCGGCAAATTCGGTGAGGCCGCCGACGGCGACCATCACGTCAAGAACCGTCATGCCCGCCTGATAGGGAATGGCGAGCGGCTTTTGCGCCTCGCCGATCACGCGCACCTGCTGTTCGAAGGTCGATGAGAAATCGCTGACGATGACCGTGACCTGCGGCGTCTTCACATATTCGAGAAGCGCCTTTTCGAGATCCTTGGCGAGCTTGGACGGCGTCTTGCCGGCGGCGACCATGTCTTCGACGAGCGGGGTCGAGATGCGCCCGTCGGGACGCACGGTCACCTTGGTCGAGAGCTCGGGCGCCCGCCACACGAAGACTTCAAGATTGTCATTCGGGCCGATCAGATAGTCGGGCGATTTCGCATATTGCTCGTCGGCGGTTCCGGGCGCGGCGGCAAGCTGTTCGCTGCTCGCAATATCTCCGGAACCACAGGCGGCGAGCGCGAGCGCGGCGAACGCCGCGGCGAAACTGCGAAGGATCATGGAGGCTGTCCTCATGGTTAATTTCTTCCGTTCAGGGCGCGTCGCCGGAAAGCGACTCGCGCGGTTAGTGTATCGGCTACGCAAAACCTTTGCCACGAGTTCGAGGCTGATTCCCAAGGTTTTCCGCCGCGTCCCCCGCGCGGACTCTGCGGCTTATTGGCGGTCGCAGACCGCGGCCGAGGACCAGAAGCAGGCCTCGCGCTTGAGGCGAATCGCCCGTTCGCCCTCGCCCTGAGCTGCAAGAGCTTCACCATAGGCAAAGGCCGCTTCCGCGGAATGCGGGGATCCGAGATACGCATTGCGCGCTTCCCGGATCTGGACTGGGTCGTCGTCGGCCAGCGCCTCAGGCGGCCCGCCGTCCAGGATTCGCACAGCGCGGGCGAGCGCCGGATTGTCGCCGGCCGACGAGGCCAGTTCAGCGAGGAACGCCCTTGCTTCGGCGATGCGGCCGAGCCGCCGGGCGATATCGGCGTAACGCTCGGCCCGGCCGCCTTCCGGCGACGAGGCAAGGACAGCGGCGCGCGCTGCCAACAGCGCCTCCTGCTCAAGGCCGGCGCTGAGGAAAACTTCCGACGCCTCCAGCGTTCCGGCGAATCTTCGGCGCGCATGCGCGGCCAGCGCCGCCAGCGCCTCGCCGGCGCCGGTCTCGGCGAAGACGCCAGCCGCGAAGACGGCGTCTTGCGCGCTGGCGGGCCAGTCGGCGGCGAGCGGCGCGAGGATCGCGGCGGCGTCTTCGAGCCGGCCCTGGCGCGCCACGGCTCGGGCCCGCACAAGAACGAGTTCGCCTGCCCGCTCGTTCAGCGCCAGCCGCCGCTCGGCGCCGAGAAGATCGCCGGCCCGCACGTCGAGGCGCACGAGCCCGATGAGCGCCGCGGGCGATCCGGCCGCGCTTTCGAACAGGCGCCGCGCCGCCGCGTCCGAATTTGCGGCGATCAGAATTTCTCCGGCGAGCAGCAGCGCAGGCGGATCGGCGCCGGGCCCGGCCAGCGCCAGCGCGGCCTCGACCGCAGCGCCGTCGTCGCCTCGCCGCGCAGCCGCTGCGGCGTCGACAAGGCGTTTGTCCGCCGCCCGCGCGTCGGCGCTTCTCGCCGCCGCATGGCTGCGGGGCCCAAACACCATGGCGTCGATGGAGGATGGCGGCGCGCCAAGCGGCGCCGCAAGCGCGAGCCGGGCGAGCGCGTCAAAGTCCGATCGCGCCCGGGCGACCTGCATCGCGGCGCGCACGCCCCGCCTTGGCTCGCGCTCCTGGAGATGCTGCGCCGCCGCAGCTGCTTCATCGAGGGCGCCCGCCTCTACCAGCCTGTCGACGCCCGCCTCGGCGATGGCGCCGTTGTCCGGCGAGGCCTCCAGCGCTCTCTTGACGCGCGCCGCACTCTGCGCCGCATCGCCGTCGAGGGCTTCCACGCGGGCGATGAAGAGATCGCCATAAGGGTCGGCCTCGACAATTCCGCCGATGTCGCGAAGCAGCCGCGCCGCCTCGCGATAGCGGCCTTCGGAGGCGTCCAGAAAAGCGCCGAGCTTGAGCGCAAGGAGGCGCGCGAGCGGGTCCTTCGACGCCGCCAGCGCCGCCAGCGCCGCTTTGGCCCCGACATAGTCCCCGGCGCGCGCCAGCGCCTCGATCTCGATGGCGCTGAGGGCGGCGGGCGGCGCGTTCGCCGAGGCGGCCCGCGCCGCAGCGCCCCGCGCCGCTTCAAGATCGTTGTCGTTAAGGGCGATGCGCGCACGGAACAGCCAGGCCTCGGCCTGTGACTCGCCGCCGATGCGGATGGCGGCGCCGAGTTCGCGGCTGGCGCGGTCGAAATCGCCAAGCCCGTAGGCGACCCGCGCCAGCAGCAGCCGCGCCCGCCCGTCGCCGCCCGAACTTGCAGCGAGGAGTTCGGCTTCCTGCGCCGCAGCGTCGTAACGGCGCGCCCGCACCAGCGCTTCGGCATAGAGGTGGCGCCGGGAGAACTCGAACGCCGATTCGGTTGAGTGGTCCTTCAAAAGCTCGATCGTCGAATAATTGTCGCCCGAGACGAGATAGGCGCGCGCGGCCTCGAGACGCAGCTGCTCGTCCGGCTTCGCCCGATAGGCGGCGCGCAGGACATTCGCGGCATTCTGATAGTCGCCGCTCCTGGCGAATTCGGCGGACAGAGCGCGGGGGTCGGACGGTCCGCCCCGGCGTTCGCTCTCGAGCTTGACCGCGGCGAGACCCGCCGCGACGACGAGCATCGATCCGGCGATGACCGGCCAGAAGCGCCGCAACGGACTGGCGCGGCGCCCGGCCGGCGCCCCGGCGCGCATCTCTAGCGGCTGCCGATGCCGAACAGGGCGACCCGCACCGTCATTATGAGGATCAGAAAGTCCCGCCACAGGCTGAAATGCTCAATGTAGTGCATGTCGTATTGCATCTTGATGCGGGCGTCTTCAACCGACGCGCCATACTCATATTTGACCTGGGCCCAGCCGGTGATTCCGGGCCGCACGACATGGCGGAGATGATAGTTCGGGATCTCGCGCTCAAGGAGCCTGACGAATTCCGGACGCTCCGGACGCGGCCCGACAAAGCTCATGTCTCCGCGAATGACATTGATCGCCTGCGGGATCTCGTCGATGCGCAGCCTGCGGATGATGCGGCCGACGCGCGTCACGCGGCAATCGTCCTTTGACGCCCAGGCGGCGATCCCGTCCTTTTCCGCATCGACGGACATGGAGCGGAACTTGAGGATCTCGAACGGCGTTCCGTTTCGGCCGATCCGCTGCTGACGGTAAAGGACCGGGCCCTTCGAATCGAGCTTGATGAGAAGCGCCGTCAAGGCGATCAACGGCGAAAGCAGCACGAGCAGCCCTGTCGCGGCCGCAAGGTCAAAGAGGCGCTTTCCGACTCCGCCAGCGGCGCTTTGCGTTCGCTCGATCCGGATGCTGAACTCGCGCGTGCCGACGAGGCTGAGATCGACGCGGTCGGCGCCCGCGTCCCGGAACAGCGCAAGGCCGGCGCCTGGGGCCGGACTGTTCGAATCTGGTTTCGCGAGGCGGAGGAGCGGCGACCTCAGCAGTGCTGTCAGGGCTAAAAGGGATAACGCCGCCAGTAACGGCGCCGCCGCAAGAAGATACACGTCTCAGTCCCCCATCGACAGTAAATACGCAACCAAGGCCAAACACCGCTCCGGCTGAACCGTCTCCAATCGACACGGATCGAACCCGCCGAAGCAGGACGCATGCCTGACAAAAAGTTAATGACGCAAGGCAGCATTAATTCAACTGTTATCGCACCTCTGGTCGCGAGAATTTTCCCCGCTTTGTCGAGCGGGCGACGAAAGAGCGCTCTGCCGCAAGCGCCAGTTGCGCCTGGCGGCCGCAGACTCACATAAAGGGAGAAAGAATGAGCGCCCACAGCCCCAGCGCGGCGCTCACCCAGATCAGCCAGCACAGGGCAAGAGGAAGCGGCGCATCCGCGTCTGATTCGGTCGCCAGGGGCGCCGCGCTGATCCGGATTTTCGGAACGCCGCCCGGCCCCGGTTGTTGTTGGAACGTGTGGAGGGCACAATCCCCAGTCCAAGCTGCCGCGTCCGCTGCGACCGGCCGAGCCGCTTTCGACGGTGCCTGACATGCGTCTGCACGGGCTGATCCTCGCCATCCTGGTTGCGTTGGCCGCGTTGGTCGCGCCGGTTTCCGCGCGCGCGCAACAGATCGATGGTCAGGCCCAGCTCGATCTGTGGATCGTCACGCTCGACCGGATCGAGCAGGATATCGCTCCCGGCGATATCGACGAACGCAAGATCACGGCGCTCGAACAGGAATTGCGGGCCCTGCAGGAGGCGGCGCGCAGTCTCCGAAACGCATCCGAAAAGCAGCTGGCGCCGTTGCGCCGCGAACAGGAAGCGCTCGGCATCCTGCCGCCAGCGCCCGAGCCGACCGCGGAGGAGGCCGAGGCGCAGCCCGCTCCGCAGCCCTCGCAGCTGAGCGAGGGTGCCGAACAGCGAAGGGTGGAACTCGAAGCCAAGGTCAGCGAAGTCGAAGGACGAATTCGACAGATCGACCTGGTTCTCACGCGTGCGCAGGCGCTGCTTCGCCAGCTCGCCGAACTGTCGAGCCGTCAGACGGCCGAACGGCTGCTGTCGCGCGGGCCCTCGATCTTCGATGCATCGACCTGGGCGACCGCGCGCAGCGAGTTCACGCGGTTCGGCACCATCCTGATGGAGAAGCTGGACGAATGGTGGGCGCGCTCGCGCCCGGCGCGGATCGGTTT
>CAYTVQ010000150.1:0-6662 GCA_964441615.1 uncultured Caulobacterales bacterium
CGCTCCTGATCCGTTGGCGGACGATATTGTTTGGTCGGCGCGATGCGGTCCTTGTAGTAGCGCGCCGCATATTGAACGAGCCGGTCGGCGGCGGCGAGCGAGTCGGCTGGAGCGTCCGGGCGGTACTTGCGCACAAAGCCTTTGAGCACCTCCGCATCGCCGCCGACCGCTGAAACGAGCGTCAGGAGCATCGCGAAACTGACCGGCGGCGTCGCCGCCGGCGGGTTCCCGCCATGGATGTGCCAGGCGGGATTGTCGAGCGCTTTTGATCCTTCCTCGGACGGATATTTCGCGACATGCGCCCAATAGTCGTCGACGGTCTTCGGGATCACGTCGAAATAGAGCTTTTTCGCCGCTTTCGGATTGAGGAACATGAAGAGCGAGAGGCTTTCCGGCGTCGCATAGGTCAGCCACTCCTCGACTGCGATGCCATTGCCCTTGGTTTTGGAGATTTTCTTCCCCTCCTCGTCGACGAAGAGCTGATAGTTGAAGCCCTCGGGCGGCTCGCCGCCAAGCGCCTTCACGATGCGCTGCGAGAGACGCACGGATTCGGTCAGATCCTCGCCCGCCATCTCGTAATCGACGCCGAGCGCGAACCAGCGCCCAGCCCAGTCCGCCTTCCATTGCAGCTTGGCGCGCCCGCCCGTCACGGGCATTTTAACGCGCGCGCCGCCTTCGTCCTCGAAGACGATCTCGCCCGTCTTGGCGTCACGCTCGAGGAGCGGCACATAGAGAACACGGCCCGTCGAAGGCGAAATCGGCAGGATCGGAGAATAGGTCTCCCGCCGCTCCTCGCCGAGCGAGGGCAGCATGATCTCCATGACCTGCTCGTAGCGTTCGAGGACGCGAATCAGCGTCGCGTCGAACTTGCCGGATTTGTACTGCTCGGTCGCCGACATGAATTCATAGTCGAAGCCGAACTGATCGAGGAACGCGCGCAGCTTCGCATTATTGTGATGTGCAAAGCTTGGATGCGCGCCCCAGGGGTCAGGGACAGACGTCAGCGGCATCTGCAGATGCTTCGCCAGCATGTCCTGGTTCGGCATGGCGGGCGGCACTTTGCGCATGCCGTCCATGTCGTCGGAAAAGGAGATGAGGCGGGTCCTGCGACCGGTCATCGCCTCGAAGGCGCGTCGGACCATGGTCGTCCGCGCGACCTCGCCGAAGGTGCCGATATGAGGCGGGCCTGAAGGACCGTAGCCCGTCTCGAACAGGACGACGCCGTCATGTTTGATGCGGGCGAGGCGCCTCTCGAGCTTGCGCGCTTCCTCGAAGGGCCAGGCTTTGGCGGCGTCGATGTCCTCTCGGGTGAATGTGCGCATGGTTTGGGTCGCGGGTTCCGGCTGGCGTAGCGGCCAGGCCGACGCTTCTGCAAGCAATGGCGCCGGCTGCTGCTACCTGCTACCTGCTACCTGCAAACCGCCGCCGGAGAAAGCCATGCCCGCAGAACGAGTCGCCGCGCTGACCCCGCAGGAAGCCGTCATTTATCTTATGGTGATGGCGGGCGCGTCCGATGGCCGGATCACGGACAAGGAGCTGCGCACCATCGGGCGGGTGGTGCGCTCCTTCCCCCTGTTTGCTGAATCCGACGAGCAGGCTCTGGTCGAAACCGCAGAGTCCTGCGGCAAGCTCATGGGCAGCCAGGACGGCATGCACAAGGTGCTGGCCGCGGCCGCCGCCGCCATTCCCAAGCACCTCAACGAAACAGCCTACGCCGCCGTCGTCGATGTCATCACCGCCGATGAGGGCCTTGCCATGACCGAGATCCGCGTCCTCGAACTCGTCCGCAACGCGCTGCGCGTCGGCGACGAGGGCGCGCAGTCGATCGAGCGCGCCGCCCGCGCCCGGCACATGACGCTCGACATGGCGGGGTGACGCGCCGGCGCGCATTCAGCGAGGGCACGCAAATGCTGCAGAGATACGTGCTGGCCGCGGGCGTGCTGATCGCGCTGGCGGCCGGCATCCTGTCGGACGGCGCGCTCCGGCCGCCGCTGCGCGAAACCCCGCTTGCCGACATTCGCTACGGCGTGAGCACGGTCGTAAACCTACTGGGCCTTGTGGCGCTCGCCGCCGTCATCGCGCTGCTTGGCGGCAGGAAGGGACGCGATCTGCTGTCGTTGTCGGGCCTGCGCGCGCCGGTCGCGCGGCCGATCCTGTTTGCGCTCGGACTCTTTCTTCCCGCGACGGCGATCTCGGCGGCGTCGGCCCCCGTCGCTGATGACTTAAGCCTCTATGATCTCGCCTTCACCGCGGGATTCTTTCCGGTGATGGAAGAGATCGGTTTTCGCGGCCTTGCGCTCGGCGCGCTTATGGGGCTCTGCGGCTGGCGCCTTCTTCCGGCGGCGCTGGCGCCGGCTTTGCTCTTCGGCCTCGCCCATGTCTCACAAGGGAACGAGCCGATGGAGATCGCTGGCATCGTCGCCATCACGGCGGTCGGGGGCCTCCTCTTCGGCTGGCTCTTCGTGCGCTGGGGGTTCAATCTCTGGCCAGCGATCTTCGTCCACATGGGGCTCAACGCCCTTTGGTCAGTCTTCGCGCTCGGCGACAATGCGGTCGGCGGCTGGTTCGGCAATGCGCTGCGGCTCGCAGTCATCGCCGCCGGCGTCGGCCTGACGCTGCTTCTCGCTCCCAAGCCCGCCCGGAATTGAGGAAACTCCTTGCCGGCGCCGCCGGTTTCCCGCACCCTGCGCGCCGGTCAGGAGAGAATCCATCATGAAACCAGTGACATGGGCCGCGCTTGCGGCTGCGGCCGCGCTCGCGGCGTGCGCGCCTGCGCCTGAAAAATCGATCGAGAAGGACTGCGTGCGACTCGAGATGATGAAGGAGATCGGCGGCGGCGCCGACGCCAAGAAATCCTGCGCCTGTTTCGCGGCCAAGCTCAAGGACGACATGAGCGAGAAGAACCTGAAGGCGCTCGCCAAGTCCCTGAAGGACTCGAAGAGCGAAAGCGACTTCGAGTCGAACGCCAAGAAGAACGGCCTCGACGAGTCGAACGCCATGGTCATGATGGGCGCGGCCAAGAGCTGCGCAATGCCCTCCTGACCGGCAGGACGGCTCTCGCGGCGGCAGTCATCGCCGCTGTCGGCGCGCTTGTCGACGGAGCCCCCAGAGAACTGGGGCGGCCGGAAATTCCGTTTGCGGAAGGGCCTGCGCCAGCCGCAATGGAGATCGCCCGCGCGGGCGATGTCGTGTTCAAATCCGATGGCGGGCTCTGGGGCCGGATCGCCGACAGCTTTTCGGCGCGCGGCGAAGGGTTCGGCCATGTCGGGCTGGTGGCGACGGACGCAGCGGGCGCGCTCGTCGTCATCCACGCCGGCGGCGATCCCGTCAGCCGCGACGGCCGCGTTCAGGCGACGGCCTTGGCCGATTTCCTGAAGGCGTCGAAAATGGCCGCTCTCTACCGGCCCGCTCTCGACGAGGCCGGCCTTGCGGCCGCACTCGCCTATGCCGCGGACGCTGTCCGCCGCGCGGCGCCCTTCGATTCGGATTTCTCCCTCGAAACCGCTGACCGCCTCTATTGCACCGAGTTCGTCTGGCGCGCCCTGTCCGCCGGTCTCGGCGACGATGCGGTCCCCGAAAGGAGCATGCGCGCCGGCAAGGCCTATGTCGCGCTCGACGATCTCCAGCGAAGCCCGCAGCTTGCGCTGGCCTGGCGCTCAGCGCCGGCCGAGGAGCAGCGCGGCCGGAAATAGCGCAAAGAGGATCTGCCCCGCGAGGCCGATCAGGCCCTTGGGCGACAGCATCTCCGCGGCTGCCTCGTCCAGCGAGCGGCCGAAGCCGGCGGCGCCAAGGCCGAACTCTGCGCCAATCAGCAGTGCAAAGGCGAGGAGCCCCATGCCGAGCCGCGCCGCGAGCCGCGCCTCGATCCTGAACACCTTAACCGCATGGCGCGCCGCAAGCCACGACACGAGAAGCATGACCGGCAGCTCGGCCAGCGTCGCCGCAACCTCGCCGATTTTCGGTTCAAGGAAAAAAACGCGCAGCGCGCCGAGAACGAATCCAGCGGCGAATACGAGCGCAAAGTAGAGGATCGCCGCGGAAACGAGCTTCATCATGATCTCAGCAGCGCCCAGCACACGCCCGAGATGACGAAGGCGAAGACGATATCGAGCGCAAAGCCTTCCTTCACCATGCGCATCATGGGGAAGCGGCCATAGGCGTAGACGATGGCGTTGGGCGCGGTCGAGACCGGCAGCATGAAGCCCGAGGAGGCGGCCATCGCGGCCGGAACCATCAATAGTGCGGGATCGATCCCCGCGCCCTTCGCCCCCGCCGCCAGCACGGGAAGGATCAAGGTCGCCGTCGCCGTGTTGGACGTGAGTTCGCTCATGAAGGTGACGACCAGGCAGACGATCACCATCATGAGGAAGAGGGGCATGTCCTTCGCGCCCGCGAGCATTTCGCCGAGAAGCGCCGAGAGGCCGCTTTTTTCGAAGGCGAGCGCGATGCAGATGCCTCCCGCGAACAGGAGGAGCATGCCCCAGGGGATGTCGGTCGCGGTCTTCCAGTCGAGCAGCGCCTCGCGCCGGCCCTCGACGACGTTCCCGTTCGGAATGATGAACATGGCGATGACGGCAAGCAGCGCGACCGTCGAATCGCCAGCCGCCTTGAGCCCGAGGAGCGCCGACCAGCCGCCAAAGGGATCGGCGCGCGTGACCCAGGCGAGGATCGCCGCCGCGAACACCATGAGCGTGCGCGCCTCGGCCCTCGTCCAGGCGCCGATCACGGGAAGCGAGACGCTCCCCGAGGATTTCAGGTTGCGCGACAGCCATAGCGCGGCGATCGGAATGCCGATGAGGACGACGGGCAGCCCCGTCTTCATCCAGGCGGCGAAACCGTAATCGGACCCGGTCGTCTTCTCATAGATGCCTGCGAATATGACGTTGGGCGGCGTGCCGATCAGCGTGCCGACGCCGCCGATTGAGGCGGCGTAGGCGATGCCGAGTAGCACCGGGGCGTCGAGATTGCGGTCGTCCGTTCGCGCGAGGATGGCGAGGGCGATCGGGGTCAGCATCAAGGTCGTGGCGGTGTTCGAAATCCACATCGAAATGATCCCGCCCGTGATCATGAAGGCGAAGACGAGCCTTCCGCCCGAGCCGCCGACTAGGCGGATCATGTAGAGCGCGAGACGCTCATGAGCGCCCGAGCGCTCGAGCGCCTTCGACAGCATGAAGGCGCCCATGAGGAGAACGATGACATGATCGCCGAGCGCAAGCGCCGCCTCGCGATGCGTGAGAACGCCGAACATCGGAAAGAGGGCGAAGGGAACAAGCGAGGTCGCGGGGATAGGCAGCGCCTCCGTCACCCACCATGCTGCGGTGAGGACGGTCACGGCGATCGTCGCGGCTATGGCGTGAGGCTGGCCGGCCGCCGCCGCGGCCCCGCCCGCCGCCGCCGCCGCGACAATGCCGATCAGAACCCGGATTGGCTTCATGACGGGCGCCCGCCGCGGCGGGCGCAAGAGTGGAATCTGGTTTTTCGCGAAAGGCCGCGCATCCGGGCATTTGAGCCGCGTTCGCACCGCCCTGTCCATTGCGCGATTCCCATCTTGATTAGGCTGCTCTAGGAATGAGCGCGCGCCGCGGCGAAGGAAAACGCATGAAGCGACCGATGATGCTGGCAGTTGCAGCGGCGATGATCTCCGCCGCTAGGGCGGCGCCTGACGAGGCTGCTTACGCGGCCTTTGTCGCAGGCGCTTATGAGAAGTCGGCCGAGATCGCGCTCGCCGCCGGCGGCGCGGAAAACCACGCGCTCGCCGCCCGCGCTGTCAACGCCCTCGCCTATTTCGAGGCGGACCGCAAAGCGACGCGCAAGCTAGCGGACCGCGCGGCCGACTACGCGAAACAGGCCATAAAGGAGGATCCGCGTCTGCCCGAAGGCTATTTGCAGGCTGCGATCGGCGAGGGTCTCCGGGCCGCGAAAATGGCGCCGGCGCGGGCGTTTCTCCTCAACCTGCCGAGCCGGGTTCGCAACTATCTCGATGAGGCGCTGCGCATCGATGCGCAAAATCCCTGGGCGCTCTCGACATCGGCCGCCTGGCGCATGGAGGTGGCGCGGCGCGGCGGCGGCAAGACCTATGGCGCTGTCGCGGAAGAAGGGCTCGCCGAATTCAGACGGGCGCGCGACGTCGCGCCCGACAACATCGCGATCGCCTATGAGTGCGCGCTGCGCGTGCTCGCGAGCCGGCGGCCTGAATGGCGCGCCTTCGGCCTTGAATGTCTTGGTGCTGCCCTTGCGGGCGCCCCCCTCACAGCTTTCGAAAGAGCCGTGCAGGCGCGCGCGGGAGCCTTCAAATCGGCGATCGACGAGGGTTCGGCCGCCGAGGCGGATTATATCGAGGCGCAGCCTTGATCCTTTACAAGATTCTGCCCGCCGCTGACTGGCGAGCGGCCCGCGAGTTCGTTCCGTGGTCTGATGATGACCGCCGCGACGGATTCATGCACCTGTCGACGGCGGCGCAGGTGCTCGAAACGGCGCGCCGCCGTTTTTCGGGCCGGCGCGGGCTCGTCGCGCTGGAAATCGACGACGCGGCGCTTGGAGACGCTTTGCGCTATGAGGAGAGCCGCCGCGGCGCGCTCTTTCCTCATTATTACGGCGAGCTTGCAAAAAGCGCTGTTATCGGCGTTCGGGCGCTGGTCGAAAGCGATGACGGGGGCTTTGCA
>CAYTVQ010000151.1:0-6624 GCA_964441615.1 uncultured Caulobacterales bacterium
CGGATGGCGGGACGCGGACGGCCTCCATCACGGGAGCCTGGGTCGCGCTCCAGCAATGTTGCCGGTGGGCCGTCAAGGACGGCGTGATCAAGAACAATCCGGTTATAGACTCGGTCGCCGCTATTTCATGCGGGATCGTCGGCGGCGCGCCGGTGCTTGATCTAGACTACGCGGAAGACTCCACGGCCGGCGCCGATTCCAATTTCGTGTTCACCGGCAAGGGCGGCATCGTCGAGATTCAGGGCACGGCCGAAGGGGCGCCCTTCTCGGAGGAGCAGTTCCTCGCGATGCTCTCGATCGCGCGCGCAGGCTGCGGGCGGCTTGCAGAGCTTCAGCGCGAGGCGTTCGCAGTCTAACCGAGCCCGAACAGAGTCGATAATGACGCCGCGTCGCCTCCAGCCAACGTCTTCGCCAGGCGCGGCAGGCCGACTGCAAGGACGACGCTGATTGCGAGGCCGAACGCGGCTTTCGAGGCATCGGCGAAAATGTTTCTCAGCGTGGCCATCGCCGGGCGGACGCGGTGGATGTTCGCCATGGCGATTTCGCGTCCTGCAATCAGTCCGAGAAACGCCCAGGTCGTCGACATCGGGGAATTATTGACCCACGCAAAGAGCGCCAGCACGGACGCATAGCTGAAATCGATGATGGTCGCCGAACGGATGTCCGTGACGTGGGTCTTCGAGCGCAGGATGCGCTGGACCGGTCCGCCACGGACGATGAAGGTGATGAGCAGCAGGACAAGGATGACGAGCAGGGACGCAACGGCGCCGCTCAGGTGAAGCTGGCGCGGCAGAAAGATATAAATGTTGGCGAAGTCCTGAATGAGCCACGCAGCCCACAGATAGGCCGTGGACAGCCATTGAAGCATGATCCAGATCGGCCGCTGCGCCTGCTCGGGCGTCTTGAGGAAGTGTCGTTCCAGCGTCGGAGCGAGCGCGGCATAGAGGGCAAGCGCGGCCAGGAATGCGAACGCGTACGCCGCCAGCGACTTTACGAGCATGCTCTGCAGGCCGCTCAGCGTGGCGAAGATCGTCAGGATCATGAAGGTGGTCGAAACGGGGATGCCAAGCCCAGTGATCACGACGAGGGCGAGCGCCGGCACAACGTGGTACCACTGGACCTCGAAGACCGGGTATTTCTTCACGTCCGAGAGGCGGCCCCAGGATGGATCGCCGTCGAACTGCAGGTAGCCAAAGGCGAAGACGACGACGAGGATCGTCCCCGCATAGAGGAAGAGCGCCCACCAGGGCAGTTTCTGGTTCGAATTGATGAAGGTGCCAAGGGTCTGGAGGGCGTCATTGCCGACGACCGCATAGGCCGCTAGCACAAAGCCGAGCGCCGCCCAGATATTGATGCCAAGGATGTCCACAGATCGCCCCAAACCCGCTGGCGCACCCGGCGCGCCCTGAAGGCCGGCCGGACCCTCTTCGTTTTCTGTTTCAGGATTGTGACAGTTGCGACCCTGCAATTCCGGGGACGGAACCAGGGCAGGCGGAGAGAACGTAAGTCCCGGAGAATACGCCGCTTTGGAGCATTTTTGAGATGGTCAATCCCGGCGCCTCAGGCGAACCCGCCGACGGCCTTTCCCTAGCACCCGGCAAGCCGGGCGTCTTGATCGTCAATCTCGGCACGCCCGCCGCGCCGACCGCGCGCGCTGTCAGAGAATATCTAGCGGAGTTCCTGAGCGACCCCCGAATTATCGACACGCCGCGTGCGCTCTGGCTCCCGCTGCTGCATGGGGTGATCTTGAACGTCCGGCCGCGCCTGAGCGCGAAGGCCTACGCAGCGATCTGGCGAACCGACACCAATGAATCGCCATTGCGGCGCTTTACGCGGCTTCAGGCGGAGCGCCTCAAGGAGCGCATCGGCGCCTACGCCGTTGTCGATTGGGCAGTGCGGTACGGCGCGCCCTCCATCTCTGACGGACTCGCCAGGCTGCGCGCGGCGGGCGCCTCACGGATTTGCGTGCTGCCGCTCTATCCCCAATACTCGGAGACGACGAATTTGAGCGTCGCCGACGCCGTGACAGCCGCTGCCGGCCGAAGCCCCGCAGTCGCTCTCGGCGGCGCGTTCTTCGACCATCCGAAATACATCGCGGCCCTGAAGGCGGAGGCGTCACGTTTCCTTTCATCTCTGCAGCCGGCGCCTGAGCGCCTCGTGATGTCGTTCCACGGGCTCCCGCAGCGTTACGTCGATCGCGGGGATCCGTATTACAAGCAGTGCGCCGCGACCTCGTCGCTGCTCCGAGAGGCCATGGGCTGGTCAGAGGAGTTCGCTCCCATGACCTTCCAGTCAAAGTTCGGACCCGGCCGCTGGCTTGGGCCCTCGACAGAAAAGACCCTTGCGCGGCTTGCTCGTGAAGGCGTCAGGCATGTCGCCGTAATGACTCCAGGTTTTGTCTCGGACTGCATTGAGACGCTGGAGGAAATCGCCATTCGCGCTCGCGAGACATTTGTTGAGAACGGCGGCGCGACGCTGACAGCTCTTCCCTGCCTCAATGACAGCGACGCCATGATCGACATTCTCGAAGCGCTGGCGGTCGAGGCGATTGGCGGCGGCCAGTAGGCAGTAGGCAGTAGGCAGTGGGCAGAGTAAAAGCCGGCGCTGGCCAGCCCGCCAAGGTGGAACCCGCATGATCGATCTGCTCGCCTCACCGGCCTTCTGGGGAAGTCTCACGACGCTGACCTTCCTGGAAATCATTCTCGGCATAGACAATCTTCTCTTCGTTTCGATTGCGGTTCAAAACCTCAAAGGCAGGGAGCTTGAGCGGGCGCGGCGCATCGGCGTGTGGGGCGCCATGGCGCTTCGTATTCTGATGCTGTCGCTGATTTTCTGGATCATTCAGCTCGAAAAGGCGCCGCTCTTTCATTTTCCGGACGGCCTCGCAGCATTCCTCGGTGATGACGCGCATGCGCGCGAGGCCTTCCAGGAAGTGACGCTCAAGGACGTGATCCTTCTGGCCGGCGGTCTATTCCTCCTGTGGAAGGGCACGCAGGAAATCCATTCGGCGGTCGAAGGCGTCGCTCACGCCGAAACCAAAGCCAGGTCGAGTTTCACCGGCGTCGTCGTCCAGCTGATGATCATCAATGTGGTGTTTTCCCTGGACAGCGTCATCACCGCCGTCGGCCTGACCAGCATTCTCATCGTTATGGTGCTGGCGGTCGTGCTGTCGACGGTCGTGATGGCGCTGGCCGCGGAGCCGCTTGGCGCTTTCATCGAACGTCATCCGACCACCAAGATGCTGGCGCTCGCCTTCATTCTGCTTGTCGGCGTCGCGCTGGTTGCAGACGGGGCCGGCTTCCACATTCCGCGTGGCTATCTCTATTTCGCCATCGCCTTTTCTCTGGCGGTCGAGCTCTTGAATATTCGCGCCCGCCGCACGGCGAAGCTGAAGCACGACCTCCGGTGAGGGTCAGGCCTGCGCCAGCGCCTCCTCCAGCGCGTCGATCTCCGCCTCGCTGAAGATGCGAATGTCATTCGCTTCAAGGAGCGCGGCCGTGACGCCGCGTCCGGCGATCTTCCGATTGCTGAAGGTTCCATCATGAACGAGCCGAACGCCGCAGGAGGGACTGCCTTCCTTGAGAAGCGCGAAGCGGCAGCGATAGCGACGGGCCAGCGCAAGAGCGGCTTCAGCGCCCCTCCGGAATTCGTCCGTGACGTCGGCGCCGGTCGACGCCATTACGCGCTGGCCCCGGATTTCCGCCGGCGGTCGCGGCGTCCCGAGCCTCCCCGCTTCCTCGGGGCAAATCGAAACGAGCCGGCCTTCGAGGCGCCATCTCTGGACGCGCGGATCGCTGAGGAGCCTGTCGCCGCCGTCATGGCGCACTGGCGCGCCGAGCAGGCAGGCGCTCACGAGGATCCTGGTCACCGGCGCGAAATCTCAAGGAACAGGCCAATTTCTTCTTCGGTCGTCGCCCAGGAGCAGACCAGCCTGACCATTCGTCCAGCTGCAGGATCGCCAGGCGTAATCCAGGAATAGAACTCGGCGCCTGCGGCCCTGAGGCGCTGCTCGGCCGCTGGCGGCAGCGATGCAAAGACTTCGTTCGCCTGCGGAGGATACCAGATCCGGGCCCCTTCGATGGAGCTGATCCCCTCAGCGAGACGCCTGGCCATGTCATTGGCGCGGCGGGCGAGTTTCAGCCACAGTCCGTCGCTGAAATAAGCCTCGAACTGAGCAGCAAGATAGCGCGATTTCGAAAAAAGATGCCCGGCGCGCTTGCGCCGGAACGCAAAGTGCTCCGCTTTCGCGGGATCGAAGAAGACGACCGCCTCGGCCAAGAGGCAACCATTCTTGGTGCCCCCGAATGAGAGGACATCGGCGCCGGCGCGCCAGCTCATGTCGGCAGGCGCGCAGTCAAGCATCGCGAGCGCATTGGCGAAGCGGGCGCCGTCCATGTGCACGGACAATCCCCGCCCATGCGCCGCATCGCTTAGTTTTCGCAGTTCGGACGGAGCATAGACCGTTCCCAACTCGCTTGCCTGCGTGAGCGAAAGCGTTGCGGCCGGCGTTCCATGGGGCTTCCGTTCCGGAAAGCCGTCTAGCGCGGCAAGAACGCCCTCGGGCGTCAGCTTGCCGTCGGCGCCGGGGACCGGAAGAATTTTCGCGCCGTGCGTTGCGTGCTCGACGCCGCCGCATTCGTCCATCTGGATGTGACTTGCCTCATGAGCGAGGATCATGCCCCAGGGCGGCGAGAGCGCGGAGAGCGCCAGCGCATTGGCTGCGCCGCCGGTCCCGACCAGGAATACGGCGACTTCGCGTTCGAAAACCTCCGAGAACAGTCTCTCCACCCGCGCCGTGACGTCGTCGCCGCCATAGGCGCGCGCATAGCCGTCATTGGCCCGCGCCAGCGCCTCGATGATCGCCGGGTGCGCCGGGGCCATGTTGTCGGATCCGAATCTCAAGCGGGCTCCCTGGGCGGCGGCACGCAGACATTGCGCCTTTGCTGAGCGCGTTCAAGACGGGTCTTCATGCCTCAGGCGGTCGGCGAGTTCGCAGAAGCTTGCCGCGGCCAAGGCGGCTCCGGCCGCGATCAGGCGTTCGCGGTGACCCTCGAAGCAATGACCGCCGCCCACAAACGCACATACGGTCATGCCGGCGGAAATTCCCGCTGTGACGCCGTTCACGCTGTCTTCCACGACGAGGCAGCGGTCCGGCATGACGCCGAGCTTCTCCGCAGCATGGAGAAATAGGTCTGGCGCAGGCTTGCCATGCGCGACGTCGTCGCCCGAGTAGACATGCGGCGCGACCAGATCAAAATGCCCGACGCGTTTGAGCTTTGCTTCCAGGATCGCGCGGCGAGATGACGAGGCGACAGCGTTTCGTCCCCGGGTCAGGCGCAGGGCGGCGGCCGCGCCGGGAACTTCGCGGAGTTCATCGCGTCGACGACGGCGCTGCTCGATAAGTCCTTCGAAGAAATCGGAAGGAGGATCGGCGTTGTTGGCGGCGCGATAGGCCTCAATGAGGCGCCCTCGAAAGACGTCATCGCGCAGGCCCGTGAACAACCGGACGAGATCGGCGCCGGACCAGGGCAGGCCATGGCCGCGCAAATAGGACGCGCTGTCCTCGAGGCCCAGAATTTCGCTATCGACGAGGACGCCGTCGCAATCGAAGATGATCGCCTCGAACTGCATGAAGCGTCTTTTCGCATGCGCGCTCGCCAAAGAAAATGCGCCGGCCTTCCGGCCGGCGCATGATGCAGTTTGGCTGACGCCGCCGCGTTAGGACTGATTCGCGAGCACGGCGAGGAGGAGCAGCGCCACGATATTGGTGATCTTGATCATCGGGTTCACCGCGGGGCCGGCCGTGTCCTTGTAGGGATCGCCGACCGTGTCGCCGGTCACCGCCGCCTTGTGGGCGTCCGAGCCCTTCTTGTGGACCTTGCCTGACGGATCGGTGAATCCTTCCTCGATCAGCTTCTTGGCGTTGTCCCAGGCGCCGCCGCCCGCCGTCATGGAGATCGCCACGAAAAGACCGGTGACGATGACGCCCATCAGCATGGCCCCGACGGCGGAGAGCGCGTCCGACTTGCCGGCGACCATGCCGACCCCGAAGTAGACGACAAGCGGCGAGAGGATCGGCAAGAGCGAGGGCACAACCATTTCCTTGATCGCGGCGCCCGTGAGCATGTTGACGGCGCGCCCGTAATCCGGACGTTCCGTGCCCGCCATGATTCCCGGCTTTTCCTTGAACTGGCGGCGCACTTCCTCGACAATGGCGCCGGCGGCGCGGCCGACGGACTGCATCGCCATTGACCCGAAGAGATAGGGCAGGAGGCCGCCGACGAATAGCCCGACGACGACATAAGGGTTGGAAAGGGAGAAGTTCACGACGACGTCGCTGAAACCCGGGAAGTCCTCGGGATGCGCCGTGAAATGCTTTATGTCTTCCGTATACGCCGCGAAGAGGACGAGAGCGCCGAGGCCCGCCGAGCCGATGGCGTAGCCCTTGGTGACCGCCTTCGTCGTGTTGCCGACGGCGTCGAGGGCGTCGGTCGTCTCGCGCACGGAGCCTTGAAGGCCCGACATCTCAGCGATGCCGCCGGCGTTGTCGGTGACCGGACCGAAAGCATCGAGAGCGACGATCATCCCGGCGAGCGCCAGCATGGTCGTGACGGCGGTCGCGAT
>CAYTVQ010000152.1:0-6605 GCA_964441615.1 uncultured Caulobacterales bacterium
GCAGCCGCGCGATGAGCGCGGCCAGGGCATCTTCATAACGATCGAGCCGGGCAATCCCTCGCCCGAGAGCCAGACCTGACTCCCGCCGCAGATCTTCGCGGCCTTCATAGGCGCGATCGAGCCTGGCGATGATCTCCCTGGCGGACTGCCCCTTGAGATCTGCGACATGGGCATAGCCAAGCGCGCCGAAGAGACCTGAAAACTTGCGGCTGTAGGCCATCGGAACGCATGGAACGCCGCTCGAAAACGCCGCGATGCAGGCATGCATGCGCGCGCCGGCGAAAAAGTCGAGGCCGGCGATGAAGCTCTTGGCATCAGACGGCGTCCTGAAATCAGGCGCTAGCTCGATCTCGGGAAACTCGCGCTTGAGCGCCAAGGCTGCGACGCGATCGTCCTCGCTATGGTCGGAAGAAAGAACATGACTGACAAGGACGACCTTGGTCTGCGGCTTATTGAGAAACAGGGCGATCGCCCGTTGCGACAGGTCGCGATAGTCACTCTTGAGCTCAAAGCGATCCGTCGTTGCATTGAATAGGAGGCCCGAAACGTTCAGTCCGACTCGCAGCGCGCCGGCGGGCTGCGCCAGCGGAGCATCGAACGGAAGCCGCAAGGCGACGTCGCTCGCGACCAGCACATTGCCGTCATAACCCATCTCACGCGCATAGGCGGCGGAGATCTCATCGCGCGTCGTTACGAGCGCAGCGCCGCGCAGGACGCTGGCGGCGAGGCGCCGAATGGCCGCGCTGTCGAAGGGGCCGATGGTCTGAGGACTGATGACGTATGGCGTCCCGGAAAGCCGCAGAAGGTTCTGCGCCGCAAGCATTTTCAGGATGCGAGACGGTCCGTAGATGTCCGAGAAGCTGTCGCCCGCCCCAATGTCGAGAACAAGGTCGCAGCCGCGCACTTCCGCGAGAAACCCCCGTTCATCGAGGCGTACGAAATCCGAGGAGCGCAACGCGCGGACCTCAACGTCATCGGCCGTAAAGTAAGGGGCCTTGGGGTCCGCCCAGCCGAGGACCTTGAACCGAACCTGCGCGCCGGCCTTTGCTGCGGCGGCTCGGACGATTTCTCGATGCCCCAAGGTCAGCGCGCCCACGCCGAGGTTCTCGGAGCTCATGGAATGCCAGAGGAGTCCGACGGTTCTGTCGGTCATCGCCCTTTGTCCCTCGATGGAACGCGAGGATCTGTTGTGGCCGGCAAGAGTGGAGAAAGGGTTACGCGGGCGACAGCAAGCTGCTTGGCGCCGGGCGTCGGCGCTCCTATGTAACGCGTCCGTCAGGATGGAGGGACCAAATGGCGACGCCCACGGCTGTTTCCGGCCGCTCGACCGCGCTCCAGTATCTCGACAGGGCTGTGGGACAGCTGCGGGACATGGGACTGGTCGCCAAATCCTCAGAGCCGGCCCCCATCATCGCGCTCTTGAACCAGATCGCCGATCTCGACCAGGATCGGGTGACGGCGATTGCGCGCACGCTCGACCAGGCCTCCTACTTCAATGAAGTCGTGCGCGGCGAGGTCGCCAACATGACGGTGGGGGAGCGCTATGAGGGCATCACCGCCGCTTTCGATTCCATTCGCGACGACGCCAAGGCGCTTGTCGATCAGTATGCCGACGGCAAGATCTCGACCATGGAGCGGGTCTCGAATGTCTGGATGAAGATGACGCGTGGCGACATCGCGAGCCGCTTCGAAAAGATCAAGAAGCTCTATCTCGACGTGGCGGCGGAGACCCGCAACCAGGTCGATCGCGAGGGGCGCATCCTTGAGTCCTATCGCGACTTTCGAGGCGCGCTGAAGCAGTCGGAGGTTCTCGCGCTGGAAGTCCTGAAGACGGCGGAGAAGAAGCTCGATGCGGCCAAGCAGCATCTCAAGGCGGCGGCCGACAAGGTCGCCGCCTTCTCCGGCGCCGATCCCGCCGAGCGTTCGGGGCTTGAACTCGATCGTGATGAGTCACTGCGCGCCCTCCAACGCGAAGAGAAGCGCTATCAGGTCGCAAAAGACCTCTCCGACAACATTACCATCGGCTACAACACGTCGGAAGTCATCATGACCCGACTGGTGCAGACAACCAACGCCAAGGAACGGGTCTATGCGCAAGCAGTTTCGTTCTTCGGCACCAATGAGACGGTGCTGACGGCGCTGACAGCGACCTTCACGGGCATGCACGGTCTTCACGAGTCGACGCAGACCGTGGAGGCGATGAAGAAGGGCATCAACGAGAGTCTTGAGACGCTCTCCGAAATCGGCGGCAAAGTGCAGGAGGCCGCAGTGCGCGCGGGCTACGGCCCCACCGTGTCGGCCGCAGCGGTCAAGAAGCTGGTAGAATCGGTCGTAAATTTCCAGGAGAAGAGCCAGACCATCATTGCAGAAATGCGCAAGCTCTCGACCGAAAACAGCAGGGAGATCCGTGAGGCGGTCGAAGACGGCAAAAAGCGCCTGACCGCGCTCATACAGTCCGGCGCGACTGCCGCGCTTGATCGGACCTGACGCAGCCTGCCGTGTCCGCACCTGCCCTCGCCGTGACTGAGCCGCAGAGGCTGGACGATGTCATGCTCGCCATGGACGTCGTCGATACCCTCCGCCATCGCGAGCGCCTGGTTGAACTGGAGCTTGGCGGCGAAGCGCGCGAGGAAGCGCTTATCAAGCGGCTGAAGGAAATCTATGCCGCACAGGGCATTGAAGTTCCCGACGCGATCCTGAAGGACGGCGTCAGGGCTCTTGAAGAAAAGCGCTTTGTCTATGAGACGCCGCGGGACGGTCTCGCCGTGCGCCTTGCAAAGCTTTATATCTCTCGCGACCGCTGGCTGCCGCCGATCGCCATTCTCCTCGCAGTCGGCGCCGTCGCGACTGCCGCCTACGAGTTTGGCTATGCCGGCCCCCGGGAGGCCCGCATGGCGGAATTGCACGCCGAGTTGGCCGAGCACATTCCAAAAGCGCTGGGCGCCGCGCGGACAGCGGCGCTCAGCCTCGCCGCCGATGAGCATGCTCGGCAGCGCATCGAAGCCGCCTTCTCGGCCGGGACGACGGCGCTCGCCGCCCGTGACGCCAAGGCGGCGCGCGCGGCAGCGCTCGACCTTCAGCAGATCAAGAACGATCTTGACCTCGAACTTACGGTCCGCATCGTCTCTCGTCCCGATGAATATTCGGGCGTGTTCCGCATTCCGGACAATGCGCCGAGCGCGCGCAACTACTATCTCATTGTCGAGGCGGTCGACGGCGCCGGCCGCGCGCACAATCTCGAAATCGAAAGCGAGGAGGACCGAAAGATCGCGCGCGTCGATAAGTGGGGCGTTCGGGTGCCCGAACTGGTCTTCAACGCGGTCGCCGCCGACAAGCGCGACGACCAGATCATCGAAAACGCCGTGGTCGGCGAAAAGCCCAGAGGCAAGCTCCTGCCTGAATACAGCCGCATTGATGGCGCGGGCGGCGCCATTCTGGAGTGGTGACGATGACATCGGGACGCGATGCGCTCCATCGTATCGACGCCACGATCGCCGACGCGCGGAAATATCTCGCGCGCGCCTCGGACGCGATCGCCTCCGACGCGGCTCGCGCCGCAGAGTACGACAGCCGCGAACTCGAGTCGTATCACGCGCTCGCCAATCTGCGCATCGAACATCTGCGGCAGAACTCCGTCGCCCAAAGCCTTGGCGCCGCTGACAGGAAAGCGCGAGAACTCATTGCCTCGCACGGCGCCAGCGTCGCCGTTCTCGCCGAGGAGCGGGACCGCGCTGTCGCCGAGATCGCGCGCCTTGAGGAGTCCCGGCGCGCCGCCGAAAAGGAGCACGAGGAGAAGGTCGGTCGCTACGAAGCAGCGGTCGCGGCGACCCGCACGCGCCTTGAAAATGATCCTGAATACGAACGGCGAGCCAGCGCGCTCGAGGCAGGGCAGGCCGTGGCGCGCCGCGCCGCGCAGAAGCTCGAAACGGCGCGCGCCGATCGTAGGACCAAGGGCGCGCCCTACGAAGCGGATCCGCTCTTCATGTATCTGGAGGAGCGCAGGTTCGGAACGCGGGATTATCGCGCTTTTCCGCTGTTCGCCATGCTCGACCGTTGGGTCGCCTCGATCGTTCGCTATCGTGACGCCGCGCTGAATTACCGCCGGCTGCTTGAATTGCCTGAGCGCCTCGCCGAGCATGCCGCCAGGGTTGACGCCGAGGCCGCGCGCCTAGCGCAATCGCTGGAGGACTATGAGCGTGCGGCGCTCGAGGCGGACGGCGTCAATCGCGTGCGCGACGCCGCCAGCGAAGCGCGCGCGCGCCTTGACGCACTCGATGCCGAAATCTCCGCCGCCGAGGCACGCCATGCCGAGACCGTAGGTCGCTATAATGGCGCTGCGGGCGGAGCTGCGGGGCCGCTTGCAGAAGCGCGAAGTCTGCTGGCGAACGCGCTCGGAGGCCGCCCGATCCCTGATCTGCGCCTCCTCGCAGCCGAAACGGCGTCGGGTGAAGATGACCGCATCGTAAGCGAACTGGTCAGTCTGCGCCGCGAGCGCCTGGAACTGGAGGAAGCGCGCGAGGCCGAGCGCCGCACGCTCGAAACACATCGGCGCCGCCTTTCAGATCTTGAGGATTTGCGGCGGCGGTTCAAGCAAGCCCGCTTCGACAGTCCCTATTCGGAATTTCCGGGCGAAGACCTCATCGGAGCGCTCATCATCGAGTTCCTGCGCGGCTCTCTCTCCCGTGATGACTTCTGGCGGCGCATCGAACGCGGCCACCGCACGCGGCGGCGTGACTGGAACGACGACTTCGGAGGCGATGACTGGCGCGACTCGATCGGCCGTCCGCGCCGCGGTCGCGGCGACTGGAGCGGCGGAACGTGGGGCGGCGGCCTCCCGGGCCCGGGCCCGGGCGCGCCGGCGGGTCGCAACATCCGTATCCCGTGCATCCCGAGCAGCGGCGGCTTTCGCACGGGCGGCGGCTTCGGGGCGCGCGGCGGCGGCGGCGGTTTCAAGACTGGCGGCGGATTCTAGCTAGGATCACACGGCGAGCGTCACCGCCTTCACGGCGAGCAGCGCAAAGGAGCCGGTTATCACGATGGCGATGACCGTCGCCATCAGTCCTGCGAGCACAAAGTACCCATCGCGCTCGATCAGACCGAGAGCGAGGATCGCCGCAGCAAAGCCCAACGGCATGTTGCCAAAAATCGGAATTGGCAGAATCAGCATCACGGCGAGGACAAGCAAGGCAAGTCCAAACAGGCGCTGGCCGATCTGGCCCGTCAACGGCAGAAGTCGCGGCTTCGCCGCCTTCTCGAACTGGCGGAGCTTCGGCATCATCTTAAGGACGGCGGCCTGCAGCTTGTCCCGGCGGATGGACTTCTCCCGCAGCCATTTCGGCAGCCAGAGTTTTTCATTGCCCAGCGCCATCTGCATGGCGACGAGCGAAAGGCCGACGCCTGCGACCGTCGGCACGCCCGGCGGCATTGGGAAACAAACGGGCAATGCGAACGCCAGGGCCGCCATGCCGAAAGCCCGGCCCTTCATGGCTTCGAGCATGTCGCTGACCGTGACGCGGTCGCCCTGCCCCGCCGCGCCGATATCTTCGAACATTTGCGTCGCGCTGGCGCGCTGGCGTCTTTCGCGCCGCGCCTCACCGCCGCCGTCCACAGGATGTTCGAATGCGCGCATGGGCCTCTCGAAAGAAGCCGGCATATGGGGGCGCCGCCGGCTGGAATCCAAGGGGCTCTCGGCGAGTTGAGCGATGCCCGCGCCAAACGCCGCACGCGGTTGAGGGAAATTGGCCTGGCCAGCGCTTGCCCCCTTTCATGAGGAAGCGTTAAGGCATCCTTCCATGTCAGACTCCTTCGTCGTCACCCTCGATGGCCCCGCCGCCTCCGGAAAGGGCACGCTCGCGGAGATGATCGCGAAGGAGTACGACTTCGCCTATCTCGACACCGGCACGCTCTACCGCGGAGTCGCCTATCTTGTTCTGCGCAGCGGGGGGGATCCAGCTGACGAGCGCGCCGCCACAAAGGCCGCCCAGAGCTTCTCGCTCGACCTCATTGAAGGAGCCGACATTCGCACGCGGGAAATCGGCGCCGGCGCATCGAAAGTGGCGGCGATGCCCGGGGTCCGGCAGGCGCTCCTGGAGTTCCAGCGCCGCTTCGCGACCCATCCTCCAGGCGGAAAGCGGGGGGCCGTACTCGACGGCCGCGACATTGGCACCGTCGTCTGCCCCGACGCCAATGTTAAGTTTTTCGTCATCGCCAGTCCCGAAACACGCGCGCACCGGCGTTATCTGGAGCTGAAAGCTGCAAAACCGGACCTGACCGAGGCCGAGGTCTTCGCCGACCTCGCCGAGCGCGACGCTCGGGATGCGGCCCGATCTGACGCCCCCATGGTCCAGGCTGCGGATGCGGAGTTGCTAGACACCACCCATTTGACTATAGAGGCGGCCTTCGCGGCCGCGCGCCGCGTGATCGATGGCGCTTTCCGGCGCTGCACAAGCTGACCTGGAGCCAAGGCTCCAAATCCAATGTCGGGCTTGCGCGGGCTGCTCTTGGGAAGCGGGTTTTTGTTTCCGTCGGCCGCGCCAACGCCGCTCAACAAGAAACCTCACGCAACACGCGTCGCGCGGACAATGCGCGGCGCGAGACCGCCGGAC
>CAYTVQ010000153.1:0-6564 GCA_964441615.1 uncultured Caulobacterales bacterium
TGGCGGCGGCGTTGATGATTCTGAGGCGCACGCGTTCGCCTGCGTTGAAAATCGCCGTCCAGTTGTCGGCGGTCGCATGGCCGTTGATGAGGTAGGTGTAGACGGCGCCGGTGACGTCCGCGATGTCGGTCGGGGTCATGCGCATCCATCCCCACATCTCGCGGTCGGCAAGCGTCGGCCTGAGGCCGTTCGCTTTGGCGTCCCGCATCAGGTCTTGTGCAGTGCGCTGCTGGAAATTGTAGACCTCATTATTCTTCTTCAGCTTCGCGAACAGTTTATGCGCGTGGAGAAACGACCAGTCGGAAAGGACCAGCACATATTCGCGGTCTGACGAGACAGGGCTCTTTCCGGCAGGGTCGATGATGAGGGGGCCATAATGCCCCATTTGCTCCTGCAGACCCGAATGCGAGTGGTACCAATAGGTGCCGCTTTGTGGGACCGCGAACTGATAGGTAAACGCTTCGCCGGGGCGGATTCCGGGAAAGGAGACGCCAGGCACGCCGTCCATCTCGAACGGCACGAGAAGCCCATGCCAGTGGATGGAGGTGTCCTCTTCCAGCATGTTCCGGACACGGAGCGTCACCTCTTCACCCTCGCGGAAGCGGATGAGGGGACCCGGCAAGGTCCCGTTGGTGGTGATCGCGTGACCGGCTCTGCCGCCAATTTCAACGGCGCTGTGGCCGATCGACAGATCGAACTCGGTCCCGGCGAGTTCGAAAATGCCTTTATTGCCGGCGGAGGCGCTGCGCGCCCAGGCGAGCAGCAGCGCGCTCGCGGCGGCGAAGGCGCCGCCGCCGGCGGCCGTCTTCAATAGAGTTCGTCTCGAAAACATCAGTGGCTCCAAATGGAAGGTAGGAAAAGCGGCCGGCGCAGCATCGCGCCGGCCGACGGCGCTCAATGCTTGCTGTGGTCGCCAGAAGCGGCCTCGTCATCTTTTTTCATGGCGCCGTGGTCCATTGACCCGTGATCCATGCCTTCCATCGCGCAAGGCTTGCCGGCGTCGCTTGCGATCTTCATCGCCGTCTTGTGCATGGAGGCCATACACGCCTCATGAGCGCTTGAATCCGCGTCCGCAGAGCACATCGCTGCGATCTTCTGCGACTTCGGCTTCTTGTCGGGCGCCAGCAGAAAGTGCACGCGATCGCCAGCCGTGAAGGCGGCGAGATCGACCGCCTTGTCGACCGCGAAGGGCATGGTCATTTCATCCCAGCCGAGCGCCGGGATCGGTTTGTGAGCAATGGTCGCGCGCGCCTTGGCGACATCGACGGCGGTGATGACGCCGTCGCCCATCGGCAGGCCGCAATGGTCGGCATGGTCCATGGTCTTGTCGGCCTTGTCGCCCGCGGGCTCCATTTGATGGCTCGGCGGATGGGCCGAGGATGCGGCGGGCTCGGCGGCGAAGGCGGGTGTGGCTGCAAAAAAAGCCGCAGCAAGAATGAGTCGTTTCATGGGGAAGTCTCCTGAAGTTGGCGCCGCTCGCGCGGCATGAGAATGCGGAAAGGCACGACGTCAAAGCGTCCCGAATCCGGGCGCGCTTCGGCTCTCAATTCCGCAATCTGATTTTCAGGCTGACCGGTGTTCGTCGGGGCGGCGCCGCCCAGTGAAGCTGACGCGCCAGCGCCCCGGCGTGATCCACAGGCGTCGATACGAACGCGGACGACGTCGCAATCGGAAAACTCTTTTGTAACGCCGGTAATGACCCAGCCGCCAGGGTTCCATCGCCCGCCAGAGCGACGCTCGCGCAGTGACCGCAGTCGCTTGGGGACGGCGCCGAATGATCAGACGTATCGCCAACGTCGCTGCCGCCATGATGGTGCGCATGGTCCGCCTCGCTCATCGCAATCTGAACGACCGGCGCGGCTTCCTGCGCGGCGCCAAGGCATGCGCACGCGGCGTGGCCCGCGCTCAAGAAGAGCGCGGCGATCGCCAGAAGCATCTGCCTTGCGGCGCCGAACACGGGCGTTGACCATCCCTTAGACGTGTCCTATCTATACCCCTGAGAGGTATAAGTCAAATGCGCCATATGCCATCAAAGGCTGTGATCACGCGATTGCGAAGGATAGAGGGGCAAGTCCGCGGCGTCGCCGGCATGGTCGATGAGGGCCGCTATTGCATCGACATCCTGACCCAGGTGCAGGCAATCAAGGCCGCCTTGAAAAAGGTCGAGGACGAGCTCCTGAAAAGCCACGCCGCGCATTGTGTCGAAGAAGCGATCCGCCATGGCGACGCCAAGGCCCAGCGCGAAAAGTTTACCGAGCTCGTTGACCTCATGGGCAAGTATCGAAGCTGAGCGGTCGCGCGAGAGTGACTTGTCCGGCGCGAGGCGAATGGCGTAACCTTCATTCATGTTCAGGATCGCCCTCGCAGCCCTGATTCTGATCGCTGCGTCGCTCGCGCCGGCGGCGGCCATGAACGCTGTCGCCAATGGCCATGACGCGATCGCTGGTCTGTCGGCCGAGTGTGCATGCTGCGACGAGGCGCCAGTCAATGCCGCGCTTGCCTGCGCAATGTATTGCCATACAGCCTTGCCGTCGGCGCTGGGCGCATTGCCTGAGATCTCGCTCGTGCGAGTCCCGATACTGGTTTCGAAAACGGATGGCGAAGGAACGACCGTCGAGCCGCCGGCCCCGCCGCCGCGAGCCTGAGCGTGCGAAGACCATCGAATTCAAATCAACAATTCAAGGAGTGCATATGAAAAGACTGATCGCGTACCTCGCCGGCGCCGCCGTTCTCGGCGCTGCCGGCGCTTACGCCGCAGCCCCTGACGCCGTCGTCAAGGCGGCCGAAGCGTGCTGCGCCGTTCTCGCGGCCTGCTGCTCCGGCGGCGGTTGCTGCTAAGCGATCTCGTAATCGCTAGATGAGGCGCCCGCCTGGAAACAGGCGGGCGCTTTCCATTGGGGGCCCCGCCAAGGCCCTATTGGCCGTTAACGGTTTCAGTATATGCTTGGGCCATGAAATTCTTGCGAGCGATATTGGCGGCGATTCTTGTGGTTGCGTTCGCGCAGTACGGCGTGGCGGCGACTGCGGCGCCGCATGCCCATGCCGCCGACGATTTCCATGCCGTTCACGTTATTGCGCTCGATACCCACGATCGCGGCCATCATGCGGATGTTCCGGAACACCATGAACATGGTGCGGAGGCCGGTGATCTATCCGGGACCGGCCATGATGAGGCCGACCTGCACGCGCATTGCGCGCCTCACTTCAAACAAGCCGACGCGCCGATACTTCTTATCGCGGCCGAGTTATCACTCGCTACGCGGTCTTCAGCGCTCTCGACCTTGCTCGCGCTGCGGCGTGCTGCGCCGCCCTTCAAGCCTCCCCGCATATCCCTCTGATCGAAACGCCGGCGCTGCGTCTCGCGGCGCTTCCATCGTTTGCGACAGGGGAGGAACCCTTTGAGACCTTTTACTTCGGCGATCCTTTTGGGGATCGCTCTCTTCAGCGGCGCGCACGCGCAGGCAGAAGAGATCTTGACGCGCGCAGAAGCTGTGCGCCTGGCGCTTGGCGACGATCCGGGCGTCGCGGCGGCGCGCGAAGGCGCAAATGCGGCAGAGGCGTTGGTGCGCCAGGCGGGCGCGCGCGCCAATCCGACGCTCGACCTTCAGCTTGAGGATTTCGGAGGGACCGACGCCTTCAGCGGCGCGGGCGGCGCGCAGGCGACCTACACGCTGGAACAGGAATTCTCGCTCGGCGGCGACCGGCGCGCGCGCCGGCGCGCGGCGGAAGGAAACGCCGCCGCTGCTTTCATTCGCGCCGGGCTCACGCGCGCCGATCTGCAGGAAGCGGTCGAGACCGCCTTCGTCGAAGCGCAGGCGGCTGAAGCGCTCGCCCGAATCGCGGCGACGCGGGTCGCGACGGCGCGGGAGCTGTCGGCCGCAGTCGCCCGCCGCGTCGCGGCAGCACGCGATCCCGCCGCGGCGCGATCGCGAGTCGCTGCGCAACTCGCCGAAGCCGAAGCCGCGGAGGCCGCCGCCATCGCGCGAGCGAACGCGGCGAAGGCGATGCTCGCGAGCTTTTGGGGCGGCGCATCGAGCTTTGAGATCGACAACCAGTCATTTGAGACGACGGGGCTTCGCGGCGGGGTAGACGGGACGCCGCCCGACATCGCGCTGGCGGAAGCGGAGCGGGTTCGCGCGGCCGCACTTGTCGAGGTCGAGCGCGCAAAGCGGGCGCCCGATCCAAGCGTTCGCGGCGGCTTCCGGCAACTGCGCGAGACGGATAGCGCCGCTTTTGTCGTCGGCATCAGCGTGCCCTTGCCGATCTGGAACCGGAACGGCGGCGCGATCGCCGCGGCGCGCGCCGAAGCCTCGCGCGCCGAGTTTGAGGTCAAGGCGCGCGAACGCGCGCTGGCGCGCGAGATCGATTATCTTGCCGCACAGGCCGCGGCTGCGCGCGGCGAGATCGAAGCCTATACTTCGCGCATCCTTCCGGACACGGAGCGGGCGCACCGCGAGTCCCGGTCTGCCTACGCACAAGGCGGGCTTTCCTATATCGAAGTGCTTGAGGCGGAAGCGGCGCTGGCGATGGCGCGCGAGCGGCAGGTCGCCGCACGCCTGATGTTTCATAAGTCCGAAATCCGGCTTGCACGACTCAACGGCGCAATGTCCGCGGCGTCTTCTGTGGAGAGTTCTGAATGAGAGTTAAACTCCTGAATGCGCTGCGCGCAGCCCCGCTTTTGCTACTGCTGGCGGTTGCCGGCTGCGGCGCATCGAGACCGTCCGATGCGTCGGGCGAGCATGGAGAAGCCGCCACAGACGACTATGAACGCGGACCCCATCGCGGCCGCATGCTGCGCGACGGCGACTTCGCTGTTGAGGTGACGATCTTCGAAGACGGCGTCGATCCCGAATATCGCGTTTATCCTTATGTCAACGACAAGCCGGTCGATCCCGCGAACGTCGATCTCACCATCGAACTCAGTCGGCTCGGCGGCAAGAAGGACCGTTTCGCCTTCAAGCCGCAGGTAGACTTCCTGCGCGGCGACGGCGTCGTCGCCGAGCCGCACAGCTTCGACGTCACCGTGCGGGCCGCGCATCAGGGCAAGCAGCATTCATGGGACTACCAATCCTATGAGGGCCGCACGACAATCGCCCGCGCGCAGGCGGACGCGGCCGGCGTCGCGATCGAAAAGACGGGCCCCGCGACCATCGAGGAAACGGTGACGCTTGCCGGCCGCGTTGAGTTGCAGCCGCACGGCCGCGCCGAAGCGGCCGCCTGGTTCCCCGGACGCATCGTCGACATGACCAAAAGAATCGGCGAGCGCACCAAGAAAGGGGAGGTGCTGGCCAAGGTCACCGCCAGCAGCAGTCTCCAGACCTATGCGATTCCAGCGCCTATTGACGGCGTCATCATGGAACGCCGCGCCAATGTCGGCGATGTCGCCGGCTCCGAGCCGCTTTATGTAATCGCCGATGCAACGCAGGTTCACGCCGAGTTCTATGTCTATCCGCGTGACGCCGAACGATTGGAGCCGGGACAAAGCGTGACGGTCCGAAGCCTCGGCGGCGACAAAGCAGTGACCGCAAAAATCGAGGCGATCCTGCCGTCCGCCGACATGATGACGCAGACGATCGTCGCCCATGTCGAATTGCCGAACGATGATTTGGCATGGCGTCCCGGTCAGGCGGTCGAAGGCGTCGTCATCGTTGGAAAGGCCGATGTTCCGCTAGCTGTAAAAACGGAGGCGCTGCAACGCTTCCGAGACTTCACTGTCATCTTCGCGCGCGTCGGCGAGACCTATGAGGTGCGGATGCTGGAGCTTGGGCGGCGAACGCCCGAGTGGACCGAAGTGCTCGGCGGCGTCGATCCGGGCGTCGACTATGTGACGAAGAACGCCTTTCTCATCCGTCAGGACGTCGAGAAGTCCGGCGCGAGCCATGATCATTAGGGAAGCGCACCCATGCTCGACGCCCTGATCCGCCTGTCTGTCCGCCATCGCTGGGTCGTGCTGGCGCTGGCGCTCCTGCTCGCCGCCGTAGGCGTCTGGAACTTCCAGCGCCTTCTCATCGACGCGACGCCGGACATCACCAATATCCAGGTGCAGATCAATTCCGAAGCGCCGGGATTCTCGCCGCTGGAGGCCGAGCAGCGCGTGACATTCCCGGTCGAAACTGCGATCGCCGGCGTGCCGGGTCTCACCTATACGCGCTCGATCTCGCGCTACGGATTGAGCCAGGTGACGGCCGTCTTCAAGGATGGAACCGACGTCTATTTCGCGCGCCAGCTCATCAATGAGCGGCTGCAATCGGTCCGGAGCCAGTTGCCAGCAGGCGTCGAGCCGGAGCTCGGGCCGATCGCGACGGGTCTCGGCGAGATTTTCATGTACGTCATTGAGGCGGAACCCGGCGCGACGAAGCCGGACGGCACGGACTGGACGCCGGAGGATTTGCGCACGCTGCAGGACTGGGTGATCCGCCCGCAGCTCCGGACGACGCCTGGCGTTACCGAGGTCAACACCGTCGGCGGGCATGTGCGCCAGTTTCACTTGACGCCTTGGCCGGACCGGCTTGCCGCCGCGCACCTCTCGATGAAGGAAGACGTCGCGGCGGTTGAGGCTAACAA
>CAYTVQ010000154.1:0-6548 GCA_964441615.1 uncultured Caulobacterales bacterium
GAACGCCCGACCCTAACCTTGGCAAGGTTATGCTCTACCCCTGAGCTACGCCCGCTCGACCGACTGACGCAGAGCAAGAAGGGCGCCGCGTCAAGGTTGGGGCGTTATGCCTAACCGCGGACCAGTTTGCAAGGTGGCGCCCAGAAAGGCGCCCGATGCGTCAAGCATGGCGCGCGCAGGACCATGCCCCCAGGTGACAATGCCGGCGGGCGCCGCCGCCGCAGGGTCTTGCCTTCGCACCGCTTTTCGCAAAGAAGCCGGCTTCAACTTCTTGCCCGCCGCGCCAGCCGCCGTCTGAACCCATGCCCGCTTCCCGCGCCGACCTTTTCGCCTGCCTCGACCGTCTCGGAATCGCGCATCGGACGGTGGAGCATCCCGCCATTTTCACGGTGGAGGAAGGGCGCGACCTCAAGAAACAATGGCCGGGCGGACACTCGAAAAATCTGTTCCTCAAAGACAAGGCCGACCGCCTGTTTCTGGGAATCGCGCTCGGCGAAACCCGGGTCGATCTTGTCGGACTTGGCAAGAGGCTCAAATCGAAGGGGCGCTTGTCCTTCGGCGCGCCCGAACTGATGACGGCGACGCTTGGAGTCATCCCGGGCGCGGTGACGCCATTCGCGCTTGTCAACGAGAGCGCCCGCGCGCTTGAACGGGTGATCGTGGATGAGGCCCTGCTCGCCTGCGATCCGGTCTGGTTCCATCCGCTCGAAAACACTGCGTCGACGGCGATCGCGCCGGGGGACCTCCTGAAATACCTCAAGTCTTCAGGATTTGATCCTCTGATCCTGCCCCTCGCGTCGCCTTTGGCGCCCGGCGGGCCGATTTAGGCGATTGCCTTCGCGCCGGGCCGTCCTATCTAGGAGGCAAAATCCGGAGCATCGACAATGACCGAAATCATAGGCGGCGCCTCAAATGGCGCTGCGGGCGCGGCGACTAAAGACCTCATCAAGGATGCGACGATCGAGACCTTCGAGACCGACGTGCTGCGCGCATCGATGAATGTTCCCGTGATCGTCGATTTCTGGGCGGACTGGTGCCAGCCCTGCAAGCAGCTGACGCCGCGCCTTGAAAAAGCGGTGCGCGACGCGAAGGGCAAGGTCCGCCTCGTCAAGGTCGACATCGACAAAAACAAGATGCTCGCCGCGCAGTTGCGGATCCAGTCAATCCCGACCGTCTACGCCTTCTACCAGGGACGCCCGGTCGACGCCTTCCAGGGCGCCGTGCCTGACAGCGAGATCAAGGCCTTCATCCAGCGCCTCATGTCGGCCGGAGCCGGAACAGCAGACGGGGCCGGGGATTTGTCCGCCCATCTTGACGGCGCCGACAGGATGCTCGCCGAAGGCGACATCGCCGGCGCGGCCGATCTCTTCGGCCATATCGCCGAGGCAGATCCGGGAAATGTGCGCGCGCTCGCAGGTCTTGCACGCTGCCACGTGGCCTTGCGCGATTTCGACCAGGCTCGCGCGCTCCTCGCCATGATTCCTGCCGAAAGGCAGTCCGACGCAGCCGTCGCGAGCGTCAAGGCGCAGATCGAACTCGCGGCGGGCGAGAAGGGCAAGGGCGACGCGGCTGAACTCGCCGCCCGCCTCCAGCGCAACCCAAAGGATTACGAGGCGAGATTCGATCTTGCCGGCGCGCTGATCGGCGCCGGCGACATGGAGCGCGGTGTCGATGAGCTTCTGGAAATCGTCGCGAAAAACCGCGACTGGAACGAAGGCGCTGCACGGAAAAAGCTCCTCACGGTTTTCGAGGCGCTCGGCCCCGCCCATCCCGTCACGCAATCCGGACGGCGCCGCCTCTCCTCAATCTTGTTCTCCTGATACGGATGATCCGTAACCGAATCGATCTATGACGGATAGAGAAAAATATCTGAGGCTGCGTGAGCTGCCCAAGGCGCTGCCGCTGTTCCCGCTCTCCGGAGCGCTCCTCCTGCCCGGCGGACAGCTGCCGCTCAACATCTTCGAGCCGCGCTACCTTCGCATGATCGACGACGCCCTCGGCGAGCACCGCATGATCGGCATGGTCCAGCCGAAAGGCGCCGCCAGGACGGGAAGGAAGCATCCGCCTTTATTCAGCATCGGCTGTGCAGGCCGCATTACCACTTTCGCGGAGACAGGCGACGGGCGCTACCTCATCACTCTGACCGGCCTCAAGCGATTTGAGATCGCGCGCGAATTGGCGGTCGATACGCCCTATCGGCAGGCGCTCGTCGATTGGACGCGCTATCAGCGCGACGACATCGAGGATCCGTCCGGCGCCTTGGTCGATCGGGCGCGCCTGGAGCAGGCCATGCGGCACTACCTGGCCGCTGAGGGGCTGAAAACTGACTGGAAGGCGGTCGGCCAGGCCCCGGTCGATGCGCTGGTCGCCTCGCTCGCCATGGGGTGCCCTTTCGCGCCGAGCGAAAAACAGGCATTGCTGGAAGCTGAAAGCCTCGACGACCGCGCGCGCTGCCTCATCGCGCTGATGGAGATGACGCGGCCGACCGACCCCGGCGGCGTCCCGCCGGTGCAATAGGCAGGAACCCATGAGCGACGCGAAAACCGACATCGATCCAAGACTCCTCGAAATTCTGGTCTGCCCGCAGACCAAGGGGCCGCTCGTCCACGATCGCGAAAAGGGCGAACTTCTCAGCAAGAAGGCGCGTCTTGCCTATCCTATCCGCGACGGCATCCCGATCATGCTCCCCGAGGAGGCTCGGCCCCTTTCGGATGCGGAAGCCGACCGACTCTAGCCGCACGATTGCGTGAGCTGTCCCCTTCGCCGCATTTGCGCCCGGCTGCTGCGCGCTTTCGGCCTTGCTGTTCGTTATCATCGGATCCCAACTGGAGGTCTCATGAGTCTTGCGCTGCTTCCCCTGCTGGCCGCCGGCTGCTTTGGCGGCCTCGCTGATTTCAGAGCTGATGCGCCATTGCCGGAGCCGATCGTGGTCGCCGCCGCCGCGCCAGCCCAGCCTGCGCAGCCCAAGTCCCCTGGGACACAGGCAGAAAAGGCCGCCGCGCGGGCGCCCGCCGCCCCCCCAGTGACGCCTGCGATCATTGCGGATGTGGATTCGGAGCCGAACGGCCTCGCTTTCGCCGATGTCGATGACAAGACCCTTGTCGACCGCGTCCTCGCGTCCATCGAGAAAATTTCGACGTTCCAGTCGGATTTCACGCAGGTGGCGCCCTCCGGCCGGACATCGACCGGCAAGTTCTACCTGCGCCGTCCGGGCCTTCTGCGTTTCGAATTCGACAAGCCGACGCCGCTCCTTATCGTGGCGACCGGCGGGACCGTCTTTGTGCGCGACGAGGCGCTGGAGACGACGGACTCCTATCCGGTCAGCCGGACGCCGCTGAAATATCTGTTGCGCAAACGCGTCGAGCTTGGCGACGCGAAAATCGTGAGCGTCCATCGCGGCGAGGACACCGTCGCCGTCACATTCTCTTCCGAGAAGGAGGAGACTGACGGCCAGTTGTCAGTCGTGATGAAGGGGCCTGATCTTCAGCTCAAGGAGTGGATCGTTCGCGATCCGCAGAACGGCGTCACCATGGTTACGCTGGCGAATGTGAAGCTCGGGGCGGATATCCCCAACCGCCTGTTCGCCGCGCCTGAAACGGGCTCGGCTTTTCTTAAGAATTAGCAAGAGAGGCCGTTTCGCGCGCCGCCACGGCGTCACAGGCAAGCTTTTTTTTCCGGACCCTATTGAAATCCGGACTGATGATGCGTTAATGTAACACCACGTGAACGGCAATCCCTCGGACCAGCGTTGCCCCCCCGCTAGCAGGTCCGCTCGCCGAGCACGTCGCCGGAACATCCCCTCCCGGCGTAGGCGCAACAGCGCATCTTGGCGCCCGATCCTTCCCTGGATCGGGCGCTTTTTTTACATAAGTTTTCTTACCGGGCGATGAACCGGAGGACGGGCATGACGGAAGGCGACCTTGAAAGGCTTGAGCGCGAGCTGCCGGCCCTGTCCAGAGTCAAGCGCTTCACCCGGACGCTCGCCGGGATTCCCTGGTTTGCGAATATGGGCGAGCCCCTGACGCCGGGGGGGCGCGCCGCGGCGCGGGCCTATGTCGAGGGTCTCGGCTTTCCGGACGCGGAGGTCGCGATCCTTGTCGACTGGGACGACGCTGCGGCGGCGGCCGAAAGTCGGGATTGGCAGAGCCCCGCATGGGAAGCCGAGGAACTCTTGCGCGCCGATCTCACCGCGCGGGCGCTCGACCTCCTGTCTGAGGAGGCGCTGCAGATTTCGATGACCCTTATTGCGGCGCAGGTCGCCGAGCCGGCGCGCGAGGGCATGGAGCAGGCCGCGGTCATCTTTGACTTTGACGACGAAGCGGGAAAGCAGCTCGCCGTCGGCGCCGCCGTTCAGGCGGCGCACCAGTCAGCCCTGACGCTCATCGCCTCGCACGACCCAGCCTTCGCGGCGGAGGATCATCCGTTCGCAGCCAAATTCAGATTGTTCGAGTTCGGACGATGGCCAGTGGGCGTCGTCGGTTCGAGCTTCAATCTATTCTGAAGACGCTCAGTTCTCGAGCGTCAGAACCACGACAGCGCCGGGCGCAACATCAACGGCGGCCTCGTCGAAGCGCGGCCTTCGCAACTTCGGCTTGACGCCGTTCGAGAAGGCGTAGGGCTCCTTGGGTTTTCCAAGGACGCCGCCGCGATTGAGCTGGCCGTCGCCATTGGCGTCATAATAGGCGACGAAGGCATGCGGCCCAGCGCTCAGTTCACGGAGCTTCAGGACAGCGACGCCGCTTTCGTCAATTGTCGCCTGCTCCTTCAACGCCGCCTGCTCGAGAAAGGCTTCAGGATTGTCATAGACCGACACGCGCACGGCGCCGCCGGTCGCCGGGAACGCCGTGCGGATGGCGAGCGTGACGCTCTCCGGATCTGAAAACTTCTGGAGTTCGCTCGCCGGCGGCGCGCTGGCGGCAAGCGCGGCGAAACTTACGCCGATCGTTGCGCCGAAAGTCGCCCACCGCAGCTGCATAGCCATTCTCAACCACCCCGACCGGACTCAGACCAGCGAACCCCCAGACATAAATCCCTACCCCTAACAATTTGAATTCACACCTGGTTTCAGCCCTTGGGCGCCGCCGCCGCTCATATTTCCGCAAGCTGTATCGCGCCTGCAACAAACGCGGAAACAGCGGCAGCATGCCCTCATTGCATGCTGGCGATGACCAAGCGGCGTTTCCGCAGGGCTCTCCCGGGTCCTAGTCTTTAGGGCTCGAGATGAGAGGCGCTCCCATGTCCCGGCTATTCGGCGCTGTCGGCCTGTTCCTGTTTCTGGTTCTCAGCCTGTTCCTTGTGGTGTTCGGCGGCCTCTATGCGAGCGTGAAGGACCTCCTCTGGTTCCACGCGGCCGCCGTGTCCGCGGAATCGGTGGAGGCCGTTCGGCCGCTTTATTTCGCCCTGATGAAGCTGATCGGCGGCGCGGCGATCTCCCTCGGGGCCGCGACGGCCTATATCGCACTCGGCCTGTTGAGGCGGGGCGCGGCCGGCGCTGCGACAGCCCTCTTCGTCTGCCATGCCATTCCCTTGGTGATGGCCGCCATTGTCGCCGAGACGCTCGCCGCAAGGACTGGCGCGCCAACCTCATGGCGCATCATGGGGGCGCTGCTCGGCGTCGATGCGGCGGCGTTCGTACTGGCGGTCGTTTCGCGACGACCTGGCCGCGCTACCGGCCCCGTCGCCGCGGCATGACCCGCGCAGCGACCAGAAGGCCGAGCGCGGCCGCAGGCCAGCCGATGAGGCTCAGCGGCGCGCGGGCGTGATTGGCCGCCACGGTGGTAAGGCACCGCCCGAATGCGCCGTCGAGGGCGCCGGCGCAGAAGCCGACCTCGGCAAAGAAATAGACCGCAAGCAAGGCGATGGCGGCGAGGGAGACGATGCCGATCAGATTTGCGGTCGAGCGGTTCATCGTTTTTCTCCTGGAACGACGGCTGGACAATGCCGCGATTCGACCTTGGGGGCACGCCGTGCGACACGCCGCACCACGGAGGCAGCGTCATGCCGGGCGCAGTCCCCAAATGGGTTGGACCCTATGAACTACCGTCACGCCTATCACGCCGGAAACTTCGCGGATGTGTTCAAGCATTCCGTGCTGGCGCTGTGCATCGAACACCTGAAGCTCAAAGAGGCTCCGTTTCGCGTCATTGACCTGCATGCCGGCATCGGGCGCTACGATCTCGCCGGCGTCGAGGCCGGCAAAACCCTCGAATGGATCGACGGCATCGGCCGCCTCATAGGCATGGACGCGCCGGCCTTGCCGCGACCGGCGGAAGAACTGCTGCGTCCCTACCTTGCCGTAGTGCGGGGTTCAAATCCGGACGGACGCCTATCCTCCTATCCGGGGTCGCCGATGATCGCCCGCCGCCTGATGCGCGCACAAGATTCCGCTGTCTTCAATGAACTTCACGACGAGGATCATGCCAACCTCGACGCGCTCTTCGCCCGCGACCGGCAGGCCAAGGTTCTCCATCTCGACGCCTGGACCGCGGTCAAGTCGCTGCTGCCGCCGAAGGAGCAATGCTCTGCGTCATGGAAAACAACGTCATCGC
>CAYTVQ010000155.1:0-6529 GCA_964441615.1 uncultured Caulobacterales bacterium
GGCGACGATCTCGACTGTCAGCGCGTAGTCGTCCTCGATGCGCTTCAGCCAGGCGCGCTTGTGATTCAGGATATAGAGGGTGACGTCGAGCGAACAGCGTGCGGCGATCACCCCCGCCCTTGCGGAGAGCGCCTCGCGCTCAATGGCGCGCAGAATGCGCAAAGCGGCCATCTCGGCCGAACGAACGACGCCCGCTCCGTTGCAGGCAGGGCAGGTGTGCGTTGTTCCGTCGACGATGCCCGAGCGTCGCCGCTGCCGGGACATTTCGAGAAGGCCGAAATTCGAGATGCGGCCGACCTGCAGCCGCGCCCGATCCAGGCGCAGCGCCTCCTTGAGACGCTTCTCGACCGTCCGGTTGTTGCGCTGCTCCTCCATGTCGATGAAGTCGATGACGATGAGACCCGCAAGGTCGCGCAGGCGGCATTGGCGCGCCGCCTCCTTCGCCGCTTCAAGATTGGTTTTGAGCGCCGTGAGTTCGATATTGCGTTCGCGAGTCGCCTTGCCAGAGTTGACGTCGATCGCGACCAGCGCCTCCGTCTGATGGATGACGATGTAGCCGCCGGACTTGAGGCGCACGATCGGCTGATACATGGCGTCGAGTTGGCTCTCGACATTTTCGGCGATGAAAAGCGGCGTCTTCTCCTTGTACGGCTGCACGTTTCTTGCGTGGCTCGGCATCAGCATTTTCATGAAGTCCTTGGCTTCACGATAGCCGGCGTCGCCTTCGACCAGGATCTGTTCTATGTCCTTGTCGTAAAGATCGCGGATCGCACGCTTTATGAGACTCGCCTCCTCGTAGATGAGGCAGGGCGCGATTGACTGCATGGTCAGAGTACGGATGTTCTCCCAGAGGCGCGTCAGATATTCGTAGTCCCGCTTGATTTCGGCCTTGGTGCGTTTGGCCCCCGCTGTCCGGATGATGAGGCCCATTCCCTTCGGCGCCCCGAGGCTGTCGACTATGCGCCGCAGGCGCTTGCGGTCGGCCGCCACCGGAATCTTGCGCGAGATGCCCCCGCCGCGCGCCGTATTGGGCATGAGGACGCAATAGCGGCCGGCGAGCGACATGTAGGTGGTGAGAGCCGCGCCCTTGTTGCCCCGCTCCTCTTTCACGACCTGCACAAGAAGGATCTGACGGCGCTTGATGACTTCCTGTATCTTGTAATTCCGCAGGAGCCTCGCGCGCTTGCGGCGGGCCTCGCGATAGCGCTCGACGAGTTCGGCGCGTTTCTGGCTGCGCCGGCCTGCGGCGGCGCGCGCTTCGGCAGCCTCTTCATCGCGCACCGCATCCGTCGTGGCGCCGAACGCATCGACGGCTTCCGGCGACGGCGGCTCCACAGAGAGGGCGATGTCTTCCTCGCTCTCCAGAATATCCGACGGCGCCTCCATTGCGGCAGCCGGCCCCCCGCGCATCGCGCTTGCTTGCGGTTCGGCCTCCGGCTCCGGTCCCACATCTCCCGCTGAGCCAGCCTCGTCCTCGTCCTCATCCGTCGGCATCGGCGTTTCGGCGTCGCGGAAGTCCGGGGCGTCGTCGCCGTCTTGAGCTCCCTCGGCGCCGCCATCGGCCTCGCCGCCGTCGGCCTCAGAATCATCATCTCCGCCGGCGTCTTCGCCATGCTCGTCGAGATCAAGCTCGGCCGCGATGGCGGCTTCCTCGTCTTCGGCCTCCTGAAGGAGTTTCCGGTCCGAAATCGGGATCTGGTAATAGTCGGGATGGATTTCGTTGAAGGCGAGGAATCCGTGGCGGTTGCCTCCGTATTCGACAAAGGCCGCCTGGAGCGAGGGCTCCACGCGGGTGACTCTGGCGAGATAGATATTTCCTCTGAGCGGTTTCCTCGATTGGGACTCGAAGTCGAAGTCTTCAACGATGTTGTTGTCCAGGACGCAGACCCGCACCTCTTCCGGGTGGGCGGCGTCGATCAGCATCTTCTTGGTCATTCTTGGTTGCTCCGCGGCGCGCAGGCGCGCCGCATGGGTTAAGACGCCGGCGCGCGACGCGGTCTGGGCCCGACAGCGGACGCTTGGTCCGGTCTCGGAGGCGGCAGAATTCGGCAAGTAGCGCCATCGGCGAGGTTTTCCAGTGCCGGCAAACCGGCGGTTGTGGTCGGCGCTGCCAAAGCGCCTTTAGCTCCTGTCCGCAGCGGGACACGCCCTTCTACGCGCCGGCTTCAGGAGCGGCCGGCGAAAGCCCAAACGGTCCAGCAAGCCAGCCATTCGGGAAACTGAAGCTGCAGGCCAGAAGACCCGCCGCCGGCGCCGGCCCAAAGGCGAGCGCTAGCATCTCCTTTGCATGAGCCCGGGGAAAAAGGAAAGCCTCGGCAGGCCCCGACTCACGCTTTCATAAAGACGCCGGGTATTTCCTTAAGACGGCGTTAAGGGTGACCGCAAAGACTGTGCTATTGTATTCCGGACAAGCGAGATCAATGATGTTTTCCGCGGTGCGGCATATTTCTCTGCTCGGCGCGGCGCTGTTTGCCGCGCTGGCGGCGACCGCGGCCGGGGCCGCTGAGATTGTCGGAGTCCGGTTCGGGGTCACATCGGCTTCCGAGACCCGCATCGTCATTGATCTTTCGGAGCCCACGCCGTTCCAGGTCGATGCCGAGGGGCCGAAGATCGTCGTGTCGTTTCCGGGCGCCCAAATCCCGGCAGGCGGCGGCCCAGGGACCGGCCATGTCGGGAGCTATGGCGCAACGGCGGAGAAGGACGGCGGCAGGCTCGTTTTCTGGCTCACGCGGACGGCGGTCATTGCGCAGAAGTTTGAAATTCCGGCTGGCGGCGCCTCAAACCGGCATCGACTCGTCATTGACCTGAAAGAAGGCGCGGCCACGGCGCTCGCGCCGCCCGGCCCGGCTGCGCCGGAGAATATCGCGGACATAATCCAGCAGGCGACCGTCGCCCCGACCCCGGCAGCGGTTGAAACGCCATCGGTCCCGCCGCCGCCGGCAAAGGAGCCGCAAAAGCGCGATCTCGAGGTCATCGTGATTGATCCGGGCCATGGCGGCAGCGATCCGGGCGCGTCGTCGTCCACGGGCATTCAGGAGAAGACGGTGACTCTCGCCGCCGCCCGACGCCTCGCGGAAATTCTCCAGGAGAGCGGCAGATACAAGATCGTCATGACGCGCGCCGACGACACGCGCCTGCCTCTGGAGCAACGGGCCAGGATCGCGCGGGATGCAGGGGCCGACCTTTTCATCTCGCTGCACGCCGACGCCCACGAAGATCCGTTGCTGCGAGGCGGCTCCATCTACACGCTATCGAGGGACGGGTCCCAGCGCTCGGTCCGCGAGGCTGAATCGTCCGGCAATTTTCATAACGTATATGGCGAGAACATCGACGAGATGTCGGGGGGGGATCCTGTCCTCAACCGGACACTCTACGAGCTTGCCCAGAGAACCACGGCGACGAACTCCGGTCGCTTCGCCAATGTGCTGCTCAAGCGGCTCAAGAGCGTCACCCCGCTGGTCAACAATTCGCATCGGGCCGCGGATCTGAAGGTGCTCTTGTCTCCGGACGTGCCGGCGGTTCTGTTCGAGCTTGCCTTCATCTCAAACGAGAAGGACGCGGCCAATCTTGCCTCTCCGGCATGGCGGACGCGCACAATGACCGCGGTGGCGGCCTCCATCGACGAGTATTTCAACCTGCACGCCGAAGCGGCCGCCGCGCCCGTCCTGGTTCAGGGTGCTCCCGCCGGGCGCTAGGCTCTCCTGCGCCTCAGTCGGGCGATCACAATGCCGCCTTGTGGCCGCGGTGGAATGCCCGATAATGGAGCCCGGCGTGATGTGGTTTCAGGGCAAGCGTAATGTCTGATCCGAAAAATTTGTGGACCCCGGGGTCGCGGCAGGGACCGACGAGCCTTCACCAGGATGCGCAGGGTTCCTCCGGCGAGCAGGCGGTTGAGCCGACTGATCATGATATTGAATCCGAACCCTCCGAACCGGCGCCGGCCGCGAAACCGAGATCGTCGAGACCAGCTGCGCCCGACCGCGGGCGCAGTCAGGGGCGCGGACCGGGATGGCTGAGGGGTCTCGCTTTCGGGTTCGGTTTTCTCATGCTTGCCGGATTTGCGGCGCTGGGCGGCGGCGCACTCTATCTCAACAAGCTCAGTCAGGACCTGCCGGACTACAAGGTGCTCGCGGAATATACGCCGCCGGTCACGACGCGCGTCTACGGGGCTGACGGGACGCTGGTCGCTGAGTTTGCACGCGAGCGACGCCTCTTCGTGCCGATCACTGCAATCCCTGACCATGTGAAATATGCTTTTGTATCTGCGGAAGACAAATCCTTCTTCGAACATGACGGGCTCGACTCCCGCGGCATCCTCCGCGCCGGGATTTCGAACATTGATAACTACCTGAAGGGCAGACGCCTGGAAGGCGGCTCGACCATCACGCAGCAGGTCGCCAAGAACTTCCTCCTGTCCAGCGAGCAGAAGCTTGAGCGCAAGATCCGCGAAATGCTGGTGACGCGGCGCATCGAGAAAGCCTTCACCAAGGACCACATTCTCGAGCTCTATCTCAATGAAATCTACCTCGGAAACCGATCCTATGGCGTCGCCGCTGCGGCGCTCAATTATTTCAACAAGGCGATGGACGAACTCACTATCGCCGACGCCGCCTATCTCGCGGTCCTGCCCAAGGCGCCCAACAATTACCATCCGATCGAAAAACACGATCGCGCGCTCGACCGTCGTAACTGGGTTATCGACCGGATGGCGGAGGACAGGCGGATCACCAAAGAGGAGGCTGAAGCGGCCAAGGCGGAGCCTCTCGGCGCGGTGATGGCGCCGCCGCTCGGCGCGCGCGACTGGGCTTCGGAATATTTCGCGGAAGAGGTCAGAAAGCAGCTCGCGCAGCTATATGGCGCGGACGCTCTCTACGACGGCGGCCTCGCGGTGAGGACGACGCTCAATCCGCGGCTCCAGACCGCGGCGGCGAACGCGCTGCGCCGCTCGCTCGTCGCCTATGACCGCCGCCACGGCTGGCGCGGCCCGCTGGCGACGATGACTGTCGGCGCCGACTGGGCGCAGGCTTTTGAGGCGCAGGTCAAGGCGCTGAAAGACGCGAAGAAGGTCGCTGATGATCTTCAGCCATGGGTTCCGGCGGTCGTGCTCTCCGCGTCGAAGGATGAGGCTGTGATCGGATTGACGGGCGGCGCCGAAGGCCGTGTCGCGCTTGATGACCTCAAATGGGCGCGGGCGTTCAAGACTGTTGATGCGATGGGGCCTGAAATCGCCTCAGCGGCGCAGGTGCTGGCGAAGGGCGATATCGTCATGGTCGAGCCGAAGGCGCCGGCCAAGGAGGGGGAGCGGGGGGATTACAGCCTGCAACAGATTCCTGCGGTGAACGGCGCTTTCGTCGCGCTCAACCCCCACACCGGGCGCGTCCTGGCGATGGTCGGCGGCTTTTCGTTCCAGCTGTCGGAATTCAACCGCGCCATCCAGGCAGAGCGCCAGCCGGGTTCGACGTTCAAACCCTTCGTCTACGCCGCCGCGCTCGACAGCGGCTATACGCCGTCCAGCATTGTGCTCGATGCGCCCTTCGTCGCGCCGGGCGTTGATTCCTGGTGGAAGCCCGGCAACTATCAGGAGGGGCGGTTCTACGGCGAAAGCACGCTGCGCCTCGGGGTCGAACAGTCGCGCAACACGATGACGGCGCGTCTTGCGCAGGACCTCGGGATCGGACGGATCGTCGATTATGTGGCGCGGTTCAGACTGTCCGAGCGCATGCCGCGCGAACTCGCGATCGCGCTTGGCGCCGCGGAAACCACGTTGATGAAGATCACCGCGGCCTACGGAGTCTTCGTCAATGGCGGTAAAAGCGTGACGCCGGTGCTCATCGACCGCATTCAGGACCGAACCGGCAAGACCATTTACAAGCGCGACGAGCGCGTCTGCGAATCCTGTTCGGCGTCGGCATGGACGGGTCAGAGCGAACCGCAGCTTCCCGATCCGCGCCAGCAGGTGATGGATCCCCGCACGGCCTACCAGATCGTCTCGATCCTCGAGGGTGTCGTGCAGCGCGGCACCGGCGGCGCGGTGAGGCGCCTTGTCGACAAGCCGGTCGGCGGCAAGACCGGAACCACTAACGATTATCGCGACGCCTGGTTCGTCGGCTTCTCGCCCGACATCGCCGCCGGCGCCTATGTCGGTTTTGACCAGCCCGCGCCGCTCGGCGAGGGGGAAGCTGGCGGCCGCGCGGCGGCGCCCATCTTTGGAGAGTTCATGGCCGAGGCGCTGAAGGACGAGGCCGCGATTCCGTTCCGCGTTCCGTCAGGCATCCGGCTCGTCCGTGTCAACGCGAAATCCGGCCGGCCGGCGGGACCGAACGATCCCAATGTGATTCTCGAGGCTTTCAAAGCCGAGGACTCGCTTTCCGCCGGCCCCAGCAATGACGATCTTCAACTCGATCCCCTGAGCGCCGCTCCCTCGGCCGATCCGCCGCCTACAGATGATCTCACCGGTCTCTATTGAGAATTGGTAAGATGGCGGGTAGCGGACAGCATATGAGTTGACGCAACGCCGAGGCTCATTCAC
>CAYTVQ010000156.1:0-6493 GCA_964441615.1 uncultured Caulobacterales bacterium
CCCTTCTTCCTCACCGGCACGAAACCGATCGACAATTGATGCGCGATGGCGCCGCCGAGGATGAACCCCCGCGCCTCGATCCCGGCAACCTTGTCGATCTTCTGTCCCGCCAGCGGCTGCACCAGCTCATCGACGGCGCGCCGGAAGCCGCGGGCGTCGGCGAGCAGGGTCGTCACATCCCGGAACATGATTCCGGGCCTGGGATAGTCCGGGATCGTCCGGATGACGGATTTAATGTCCATGAGGTCCTCGGCCCGAGCAGCCGGGAGGCGAACATGGCGGAAACGGCCCCAGCCGGCAAGCGGCGATTTGGTCTGAGCGCGTTCCTAAAGTCTGTTGCCGACCTTGAGAACGCCGCCGTGTCGCTGACGTTTGGGCAGGCGCGCACTCGCTTCAGCCCGCAAGCATCTCCCGCGCGCCGCAGGAAGCGCGGTTCCCCTGCTCTCGATTGCGGTTTTCCTTCAGTGAACGGCGCATGCGCCGAAAAGAACGCCTGCGCCCGGAAGCGCCCGCCCGGCATGCAGGCTTGCCCGGATGTGATTGCGAAAGCCGCCTCGCGAATCCAGGAGCCCCGGCGCCGGCGCTGGAAACGGCCCGGCGAACCGGATAGAGCGTTGGGCGCCTTCCGCGCAGTTCAGGAGACCAGCATGAAGCCGACAGACGCCCGCAAAGCCTTGCTTCTGGGGCTGGCAGCAACCTCGCTTCTCGCCTGCGGCCGCGAGGAAAGGGCCGCCGAGCAGGCCCCGCCGCCGGCGCAACAGGCTGCCGGTCCCGAACTCGGCAAATGGGGCGTCGAGACCGACCATATCAAGAATGAAATAAAGCCCGGCGACGACTTCTACCGCCACGTCAATGGCGGGTGGCTCGACACTTTCAAGATGCCTGACGACTTTTCGAGCTACGGCTCGTTCACAGTCCTCTTCGAACGCTCCGAGGCGCGCGTGAAGGAGATCATCGAGAACGCAGCCGCCAGCGCGGAAGCGAGCGACATCGAGAAGAAGATCGGCGCCTTCTACAGGACATATACCGATGTCGATGCGATCGAAGCCGCCGGCCTTGCGCCTCTCGCCGCCGATTTCGCGCGCATCGACGCGGCCGCAACCCATGACGACATTGCGAGGCTGTTCGCCGCGCCCGACTTTCCCGGCCAGTCGCCGTTCCGCGCCTATGTCGATGTCGACGCCAAGGCGCCGGACCGCTACGTCGTCTATGTTGCGCAGTCCGGGCTCGGCATGCCGAACCGCGACTATTATCTCGAACAGAAATTCGCGGACAAGCAGACGAAGTACAAAGCCTTTGTCGCACAGACCCTGACGCTTGCTGGGGTCGCCGACGCCGCTGCGAAAGCGTCCGCAATCTACGACCTCGAGCACCGGATCGCCGAAATCCACTGGACTCCGGCCAAGCGCCGGGAGCGCGACCTCACCTACAACAAGAAGAGCCGCGCCGAACTGAGGGCCTTTGCTCCGGAGGCGCCCTGGGACGCGATGCTGGAGGCCTCGGACCTCTCCGGCGCAAGCTCGGTCGTGCTGCGCGAATTCGACGCCATCCAGCAGCTCGCCGCGCTGTTCAGGGCGACCGCGGTCTCGACCTGGAAGGACTATCTGAAATTCCACACGGTCAGGAACCGCGCCGATGTGCTGCCGAAGGCGATCGACGACGCGAGTTTCGCCTTCTACGGCGCCGAGCTGCGCGGCACGCCCGAACAGAAGGAGCGCTGGAAGCGCGGCGTTGCGGCCGTCAACGACGCGCTCGGCGAAGCGGTGGGAAGACTCTATGTCGAGCGTCATTTTCCGCCCGAATCGAAGGCGCAGATGGACGAGCTTGTCGGCAATCTCCGCAAAGCGCTCGCTGACCGCATCGAGAAGCTCTCATGGATGAGCGCCGAGACCAAGGCGCGCGCGCAGGAAAAGCTTGCAAAATTCACGCCGAAGATCGGCTACCCGGAAAAATGGCGGGATTACTCCGCGCTCGAAGTGATAGACGGCGACGCCTATGGCAACGCCGCCCGCGCCGCCGCCTTCGAGTGGGCCTACGAAGTTTCGCGGCTCGACAAGCCGGTCGACAGGACCGAATGGGGCATGACGCCGCAAACGGTGAACGCCTACTACTCCCCCACGCGCAACGAGATTGTCTTCCCGGCGGCGATCCTTCAGGCGCCCTTCTTCGACCCCCTCGCTGACCCGGCCGTCAACTATGGCGCAATCGGCGCGGTGATCGGTCACGAGATCGGCCACGGTTTCGACGACCAGGGACGGAAGTCGGATGGCGACGGATTTCTTCGCGACTGGTGGACGGCGGCTGACGCCGCAAACTTCGGCAGGCTCGCCGACAAGCTCGGGGCGCAATACGCAGCCTACGAACCAATCCCGGGCTTTGCAGTCAATCCCAAACTCACGATGGGCGAGAATATAGGCGACCTTGGCGGTCTCGCCATGGCCTACCACGCCTACAAACTGTCGCTGAATGGCGCGGAGCCGCCGATCCGCGACGGCTTTACCGGCGACCAGCGGTTTTTTCTCGCCTGGGCGCAGGTCTGGAAACGTCTGGTGCGCGAGGAGCAGCTGAAGAACCAGATCGCAACCGATCCGCATTCGCCGGCGGAATTCCGCGTCAACGGCGTCGTGCGCAACATGGACGCATGGTATGCGGCCTTCGCGGTGACGCCGGAGCACGAGCTTTATCTCGCTCCCGAAGAGCGCGTGCAGATCTGGTGAGCCTGCCGCGCGTCACGCTTGAGAACGCCTTTGTCCGCCTGGAGCCGCTCGAGGAGCGTCATCGCGCGGGGCTGCGCCGCGCCGGCGACGACCCGGATCTGTGGCGCTTCGCCTCGGTCAATCAGCACAATGAGGATTTCGACGCCTGGATGGATGCGAGGCTCGCGGCGCAGCCGGCGGACCTGACTTTCGCCGTCATTGACGCAAGGACAGGCGCGGCGATCGGCTCGTCGAGCTTTCTTGCTCATTCCCAATCCAACCGGCGCGTCGAGATCGGCTGGACCTGGTACTCCAAGGCCGCGTGGGCAGGGCCGGTCAACCCGTCCTGCAAGCGCTTGATGTTCGCGCACGCCTTTGAGACGCTCGCCCTCAACCGCGTCGAACTGAAGCTGTCAGCGCTGAACGCCCGCTCCTGGCGCGCAGTCGAAAAGCTCGGAGCCCGGTACGAGGGCGTCCATCGCATGCACATGGTGATGCCGGACGCTTCGTTGCGCGATACGGTCTGGTTCAGCGTGCTCAAGACCGAGTGGCCAGGCGTGCGCGCGCGGCTTGATTCGCGTCTGGCGGCGTTCGTTCCGATATGAGAGCTCGCCGCCGCTCTGCAGAGCGGCGGCGAGCGCGCGCGCTGAAACGCAACTCTAGAAGCGCGCCGTGAATGTCGCCCGAACCGAGCGCGGCGCGCCCGGCGTGATGTTGTTGTCGTTGTGCGCGGTCGGAAAGTAGAGCTCATTGCCGAGATTCTCGGCGTGCACCTGAATCTCGAAGCGATCGTCGATCTCGTAGAAAGCCGCCGCATCCACGCGGGTGAAGTCGGGCATCACGACTGCGTTGCTCAACGAGGCGAAGCGGTCCGACTGATGCACGACGCCGGCGCCGAGGCGGAGCCTGGGCAGCACGCGGTAGGTCGTCCACAGCGAGAAGGACTGCTGCGGGACGAAGGGGATACTTCGTCCGGCCGGCGCCGCTGCGGTCGCACGCGTGATCTCCGCGTCCTGATAGGCGTAGCCTGCGATCAGCTCCCATTTCTCTGTCACCGAGCCTGCGAGTTCGATTTCGAATCCCTTCGAACGCTGTGCGCCGGTGAGAACCGTGAGCAGCGTCGCCGGATCCGTCGCGCGCGTATTCTTGCGGTCCAGCCGGTAGACGGCGGTGGTCAGGGCGAGATGGGGATTGATGTTCCATTTTGCGCCGAATTCGAGATTCTCGAACTCTTCAGGCTCAAGGCTCGCCAGCGTCGCGGTGAGCGCATTGAACTGGTCGCCCGACTGCGGAAGGAAGGATTTCGAATAGCTGAAATAGAGCGAAGCGTTTTCCAGCGGCTTGAGGACGACGCCGCCCCGCGGCGAGACCACATTGTCCGTCCGTTCGAAATCGAGGGCGCCGACGCGCTGGTCGTCAAAGTCGAGAGCGAAGCGATCGAAGCGGACGCCCCCGATGATCTGCAGCCAGCGCGTCGCCTCAATCTGGTCCTGGAGATAGACGCCTGCGACATTGACATCGACAAGGTTGTCGCTCTGTATGCCGACGAAAGGCGCCGGCGCGAAGGTCATCGGGCTGGCGATGTTGACAGTTCCGGCGGCGTTGTTCGGGACGCGGTAGTTGTCTGTCTTCTGGACGCCAAGCTCCGCGCCAAGAAGCAGCGTATGGGCGACGGCGCCGGTCGAGACCTTCCAGACAAGGTCGGTTTGATTGAAGAGGTTTCGCCGCTGCTGCGCGGAACGGTAAGCCTGTATGGCGACGTTTCCGGTCACGTTGTTCACTGCGCCCGCCGCGTAGACGTTCGAATAGAACTTGTCGGTCGAGGCGTAGGAGAGATGGTTGCGCAGGCTCAGCCGATCCGAAAATTCGTGTTCCAGCGTCGCGGTTCCGCCGTTCTTCTCGAACTGCGAATAGCTGAGGTCGGGATTGCCGAAAAAGGCGGCGCGGTCGCCGGCGTAAGGCAGCCCGTTCTGCGAGGGGACGCCGCGATCGACTGTGCGGTCATCGCTGAAATGTTCGTAGGACAGGCGGAACGTGGTCGCGCCGCCAAGCCTGATCGCCGCAGTGGGATTGAACCCGTAAAGCTCGGAAGCGACGAAATCGCGATAGCTGTCGGCGTTCTCGTAGAAGGCGCTGAGCCGCAGCGCGATGTCGTCCTCGACGGCGCCGCCGACATCAATGGCGCCGCGGATCATGCCGAACTGTCCGCCCTTGATCTGGATGTCACGGACATCCTCGAAATCGGCGGACTTGGTCACGCGGTTGATGAGGCCGCCGCCGGCGCCGCGCCCGAAGATCATGGCGTTCGGGCCTTTGAGAATCTCGACGCGCTCGACATTGTAGAGATCGCGGAAATACTCCGCGTCGTCCCGGACGCCGTCGATGAAGAAGTCCGCGGTCGAACCATTGCCGCGCAGCGTCGCTGCGTCGCGGTGGCCCTCGCCCTGCTGGATCGACGCGCCAGGCACGTAGCGCAGAATGTCCGCCATGTTGCGCAGATCGGCGTCATCGATCAGGTCCCGCGTGAGCGTGGTCATCGCCTGCGGAATGTCGATGACTTCGGTCTCCGTTCTGGTCGCGGTTCGCGACGCCCCGCCGCCATAATCGGCGCGCGCGCCCTCGACGACGACTTCATCGCCATTCCCCCAGGCCGAGACAGGCACAATTCCTTCGGCCAGCGCCGTCGCCCCGCTCAACGGTGCGATCAACCCGACAGCAAGCCCGGCGTGCAGCCTGGAATTCCTGCGCATCATCCCTCTCCCCCGCATTCAGCGTTGTGCTAGTTGCGAATGCTTCTTAATTGCATACAGGGTTGTCTGCAAGTCATTCTTAATCGCAATCGAGATGCGAGACCGTTCATTGACTCTTCAGGGGAACAACCCTAAATGGTCTCATGTTGCAGTGCAGCGCGCGCCGGGCCTCAGGCCCGTAAGACGTCGCGGCCTCGCCAGTGCAGCACCCGAAAGACGCATCGTCTGTCTGTGGCGGAACGGCGGGGCGTAAGAACCAGACCCGCCTGATCGATCAAGCCGCCAGCCCGAGAGGCCGGGGCCCACAATAGACCAAGGATAAAATGTCGTTCGAAGACCTCGGCCTAGAGCCGACGCTGCTGAAGTCCATCGCCGAAGCCGGCTACACAACGCCGACGCCAATTCAGAAAGCCGCCATCCCGGAGGCGCTGAAGCGCCGGGACATTCTCGGCATCGCCCAGACGGGCACCGGCAAGACCGCCTCTTTCACCCTGCCGATGATCCAGCGTCTCGGCAACGGCCGCGCGCGCGCGCGCATGCCGCGCTCGCTCGTGCTCTGCCCGACGCGCGAACTCGCGGCTCAGGTTTCAGAAAACTTCGAGAAGTATGGAAAGTATCACAAGCTTTCCATGGCGCTCCTGATCGGCGGCGTCTCGTTCGGCGACCAGGACATGAAGCTGACCCGCGGCGTCGATGTGCTGATCGCGACGCCCGGACGCCTGCTCGACCACTTCGAGCGCGGCAAACTGCTCCTGACCGGCATCGAGGTGATGGTGGTCGACGAAGCCGACCGCATGCTCGACATGGGTTTCATCCCGGACATCGAGCGCATCTTCAAACTGACGCCGCCGACGCGCCAGACGCTGTTTTTCTCGGCCACCATGCCCCCGGAAATCACCCGGCTCACGGAGCAGTTCCTGAACGACCCGGTTCGCGTCGAGGTCGATCGTCCGGCCACCGCGGCCGAGACGATTACCCAGCGCATACTGCGCCTCGACACAAAGGACGACCGCACCAAGCGTGCGGCCCTGCGCACGCTGCTCGAGC
>CAYTVQ010000157.1:0-6491 GCA_964441615.1 uncultured Caulobacterales bacterium
GGTCGTGTAACGCTCGCCGTAAAGCAGCTCCTTGACGCCTCTCAGCACGTCGATGTCGAAGGAGCGGTAATAGCGGCGACCGCCAGCGCGCCGCATGGGGCGGATCTGCCCGAAGACTTCCTCCCAATGGCGCAGCACGTGCTGGGGCGCATCCACTTCAGCGGCGGCTTCGCTGATGGTGCGGAATGCGTCCACGGCTTTTGTGACCGTCATCTCGCCTTCCTATTCGGCGGCGTCCCGCGCAACCGAGGCGTTGATCGACTCCTTCAGAACATGCGAGGCGCGAAAGGTGATGACCCGCCTCGGCGTGATCGGCACTTCCTCGCCGGTCTTCGGGTTGCGCCCCATGCGCATCTTCTTCGAGCGGACCGAGAAGGTGCCGAACGAGGATATCTTCACCGATTCGCCGCGCGCGAGCGCGGATGACACTACCTCAAGAATACGCTGCACAAAGTCCGCCGATTCGGCCCGGGAAACGCCGAGATGGCGATAGACCGCCTCGGTCAGATCGGCGCGGGTGGTTGTCTTGCCGGCCATACGCTTAAGCCTCCGGTTTGGCTTGGCGATCAGCGCACTCTAACGAGCCCGCAGGAAGCCGGTCAAGCTATTGAATTTGCTTGACTTACGCTCTCAGCAGCGCGGCCCCCCAGGTGAGGCCGCCGCCCATGCCTTCGATCATGACGAGATCGCCCTTGCGGATCCGGCCGTCATGGACGCCCTGCCAGTAGGCAAGCGGGATCGAGGCCGCCGACGTGTTGCCCTGTCCTGCGATGGTCGAGACGACTTGATCCGGACGCAGATCAAGCTTCTTGACCACGCCCTGAATGATGCGCTCGTTGGCCTGGTGCGGTACAAACCAGTCGATTTCCGACACGGAGACGCCGGCCTGGCGCATCACAGTCGTCATCGCCTCGCTGATGCGCTCGATCGCCTCTCGAAAGACCTTGTTCCCCTGCATGCGGACGTGGCCGATCTGCCCGGTCGAGGAGACGCCTCCGTCAACATAGAGAAGATCGACAAGAGCGCCGTCGGTGCGCAGATAGGAGGCGATGACGCCGCGCCCGCCCGCGGCCTCCTCTGGCATCGCCTCGACGACAAAGGCGCCTGCCCCGTCGCCAAAAAGGACGCAGGTAGAACGATCCGTCCAGTCGAGAATGCGCGAAAAGGTCTCGGCGCCGATGACCAGCGCGCGGCGGTGCTGGCCTGATGCGAGGAATTTCTCGGCGGTGGCGAGGGCGTAGATGAAGCCTGTGCACACCGCCTGGATGTCGAAGGCCGCGCCCTGGAGCACGCCGAGCTTGGCCTGCACGATGGCGGCCGTCGCCGGGAAGGTAAGATCCGGCGTGGTCGTGGCGACAATGATGAGGTCGATGTCCGCGGCGTTCACATCGGCTGCGCGCATCGCAGCGCGGGCCGCGTTGACGGCGAGATCCGACGTGCGCTCGCCCGGGGCGGCGATGTGCCGCTCACGGATGCCGGTTCGCTCGCGGATCCATTCGTCGCTCGTATCGACTTTTCTGGCGAGGTCGGCGTTGGTCAGTATCTGTTCGGGAAGATACGCCCCGCAACCTGTCACGACCGCTCTGAAAGTCATTCGGCGGCCGCCTTGGGTCCGCTGGAGGACACGAAGGCGCCGCGCCGGGCCGCCACCTTCGACACCGTTTCGGCGATCTCCCTTAGGAAGGGCCGCTCAGCGAGGCCTGCTGTCATCTCGACGGCGCTTCTGACGCCCCGCGCATCCGCCCCGCCATGGCTCTTCACCACGATGCCGCTGACGCCGAGAAGAAGCCCGCCGTTCATGGATGAGGGGTCCATGCGCGCCTTCAATTTCTTCAGGCCCCGGATCATCAGAAGCGAGGCGAGCCTTGAATTCAGGGAGGTATTCAGCGCCTCCTTCATCCAGGAGCCGACGAGGCGCGCCGCTCCTTCAGCCGTTTTCAGTGCGATATTTCCGGTAAAGCCGTCAGTGACGACAACGTCGAGCCTGCCGCTCGATATGTCATTGCCCTCGACGAAGCCCACAAAGGCCATCTCGGGATCAGCCTCGCGCAGGACCCGCGCCGCCGAGCGAATGAGTTCGTGGCCTTTGAGTTCCTCCGCACCCACATTCAGGAGGCCGACCCGCGGCTTCTCCTTGCCGGTGAGCGCGCGCGAGAAAGCCTCGCCCATGATCGCGTACTGGACGAGCTCGTTCTCGGTCGCCTCGACATTGGCTCCGACATCAAGAACCAGCGTCCGGCCCGAATTGGTCGGCCACAGGGCGGTGAGCGCCGGCCGATCGATGCCCTCGATCATGCCGAGCTGCATGCGGCTCACCGCCATCAGCGCCCCGGTATTGCCGCCGGAGACGACGCCATGAGCCTCGCCCCTTTCGAGGGCGGCCACGGCGAGCCACATCGATGTATCCCGACCCCGCCTCAGTACATGCATAGGCTTGTCGGTCATGGCCACGGCCGCCGGCGCGTGGCGCACTTCCATCGGCCGGCCGCGGCCGCCGTGCTCAGCCATCAAAGGGCGCAGAACTTCCTGGTTCCCAAACAGCAGAACGCGCGCCCTCAGCCCTTTATCCAGAGCCGACGCGACGCCCTCCACGACCGGGGTCGGACCGCCGTCGCCGCCCATCGCATCGACGGCGAGGGTCAGCATGCCGGCTTTTGTATCGCTCAAGGCGTCGCTCTCCTTGCGGACGGCGGGCAAGATACTCCGGTCGGGGCAGGGCGCAAAGCCTACGAATGCGGCGGCTTCCCGCCCTGCGCGCGTGATGGAAGGGAGATTTTCCCCAAGGCTACGCCCCGCCCCGCTGCTTCTCGAGCGTCGCCTTGAGGCCGGCGAAGGGCGAAACCTTGCCGTCTGGCGCATAGTCCTTGGCGAGCGACGCCGCTCCAGGCTTGCGCGGATAGGCCGCCATGGCGAGGGAAAGCTGCTGAATGAGAATCTCGCCGAGGTCGAGCGTTTCTCCTTCGAGCGGCTCGGGCGTCTCCTCGTCGATCTCTATTTCGGGCGCCGACGCAGCCTGACGCGCAAAGCTCAGCCTGAAGGGCTCCGCGATCGTCTCCTCGAAGGGTTCAAGGCTCACGACGCATTCGCGGATGACGGCGGCATCGATGGTCGCATCGAGATCGACGCCGCCGACGGACCGCACGACCTTGAACACGCCCTTCAACTTATTGACCTGAGGCACGCCGAGCCGTGCGGCGATCGCCGCGCGTTCCGCCGCGCCCGCCTCGATCTCGACATGAAGTCCCTCGGGCGGAATGTTGTCGATGACGACGATTTCGCCGCCGGAGACCGAATGCGTCATGCGAATTCCTCCGGGCCCGGAAAATCGACGGCCCCCGCCTTGAGCCTCGACATTGGCTGCGCCTTGAGGCTTGCTAGCGACTGCCGCACATAGCGCGCGAGCGCCGCCGCCATCCCGGCATCCGCTGAAAAATAGACATTCCGGGCGAGCGCCGCGGCCAGAGCTTGCGGCTCGGCGCCTTCGGCGAGGGCCAGATCGTAAGCGGCGAGCCGGCCCTGCAGGTCCTCGGCGATCTTGCGGATTTTCCGGCCGACCGCGAGGTCGCCAACACCGGCCTCGCGCAAGGCGTCGTCCATAGTCTCGAAAAAGGCCTCGCTCACCTTGAGCGCCAGCGGTTTGGCGCCCGCCTCGTCCTTCAGCCGCGCCAGCACCAGGAAAACGTGGAGCATGACCATTTCCAAACGCCCCTCGACGGTGTCAGCGACGCCGAACTGCTCGTAGAAAGCCGGGGCCCGGGCCTGTTCGACCGCCTGCGCATAAAGAGCCTGCGCGGGCGCCCGCGCCGGGTCTTTCCTTAGGAACGACAAAATCATATGGTCCGGCGAGTTTTTTGGCCTTCCGGCGAATCTGACGTAGTGGCCGGGGCAATGAGGATCAAGCGGATGGTTCGTCGGGTTCTGGCGTTATCTCTCGTCGCGGCGGTCATGGCGGCGCCCGGCTGCGTCTCGGTGCGGTCAGCGCATGGCTACATTCTCGAACGCGGAGAAACCGAGCTTACGGGCCGAGTCGGCCTCGACACAAAGGAAAGCATCATCGCCAAATATGGCGAGCCGTCGATGATCGGCACCTTCGATCCTAATGCCTGGTATTATCTTGCGAGCTTCGATCAGTCGCGCGCGTTTTTCCGTCCGCGCGTGAAGGAACGGGCCGTCGTCGCCTTCAAATTCGATGAGACGGGCCACGTCAAGTCGGTTGATTCGCTCACCGTTGATGAAGGGATCGCCGTCAAACTGGCCTCGCGCGAGACGCCGACACGCGGCAAGGAACTCTCGGTCTGGGAACAACTCCTGGGCAATGTCGGCCAGCTCCCGGCCGGTGGAATTGGCGGCGAGCAGTCGCCCGGCGGTCCACGCTAACCGCCATGCCGGATTTCAATCCTGGATTGTAGCGCGGCCCGTGCGGACGTTTCCGGGACTTGAATATCCATCGCGCCTGAACAAAAAGTAATGTCAGCGGCCTGACAGTCGCCGCTGGTCTTTAGTGCAACGCCGGGGGGCGCGTGGGGGAGCTGGAACGCATCGGAATTGCGTTAGCGGCGCTGTGCTCCGCCGTGGGAGAAGCGCGCGCGGACAATCCATCAATGCTTCTGTGGGGCGACACGCATGTCCACACCGAGCGGTCCGTGGACGCCTATTACTGGAACAATCGGACGGCTGACGCAGACGAAACCTACCGTTTCGCCAAGGGCGAAGCTGTTCCCAATCCCTATTCGGGGGAGGTCCGAAGGCTGCGGACGCCCCTGGACTTCATGGCCATCACCGACCACGCCGAATATCTCGGCTTCCCGATCCTCAGCGCCGAGACCAGCGCCGCCATAATCGCCGCAAACGAGATCAAGCTGCGCATCCGCAGGGGCGAGCCCGGCCTCGAAATGCAGCTCTTCTGGCGCAATCTGGAGATGCAGGCGGCGTTGTCGCGGCAGATGAAGACGCCGGGCGCGCGGGAGACCGGATGGGATCATGCGGCCGCCGCCGCCGACCGGCACAACGATCCGGGACGCTTTACCGCCTTCATCGGCTGGGAATGGACGCCGCGGGTGGACAAGGCCGCCTTCCATCGCGTGATCCTCACAACCGCCGACGCCTATCAGGCGCGACAGTTTCTTCCCTACTCCTCGCTCACCTCGAAGAACCCGGAAGCTCTCTGGGCCTATCTCGCCCGGATCAAGAAGGCGACCGGCGCGGACTTCATCGCCATCCCGCACAATTCGAACCTGTCGCAGGGGCGCATGTTCGCCCCGACCCGACACGACGGAACGGCGCTGACGGCGCAGATCGCGCAAAAGCGGAACGCATTCGAAATGATCGCTGAGGTGACGCAAACCAAAGGAACCTCAGAGACGGCTCCGGCGCTGTCGCCCGACGATGAGTTCGCCGGTTTTGAAATCTACGGGGGCCGGGCCGCGAAGCCGGCGACGCGCGGCGATACTTTGCGGGGCGCGCTCATGACCGGCCTCGAGGAGGAGGCGCGGATCGGCGTCAATCCCTTCAGGCTCGGCATGATCGGATCGACGGATTCTCACGCCGGCATTCCGAGTGCGGAGGAACCAAATTTCACTGGACACTTCGCCTTCGACGCGGCGCTGGAAAACAAGTCTCTCGAACTCGAAGACAACGCGTCGGGCTGGAGCGTCTCCGCCAGCGGCCTCGCGGCGGTCTGGGCGCGCGCCAACACGCGCGAGGATCTTATGGCCGCCTTCCGCCGGCGCGAGGTCTACGCGACTACCGGCCCCCGCATAACCCTGCGCTTTTTCGGCGGATTTGACTATGTCGCCGCCGATGCGGAGGCGTCGGACATCGCTGACATCGGCTACGCCAAGGGCGTTCCGATGGGCGGAGATCTGGTGCGCGCCGACGACTCGCGGCCGCCGTCCTTTCTGATCAGGGCGATCAAGGATCCGCTCGACGGAAATCTCGACCGCATCCAGATCGTCAAGGGCTGGCTCGGAGCGGAGGGCGTCTCCAGGGAGAAGATTTTCAACGTCGCCTGGAGCGGGGAGCGGGCGCTTTCTTCCGATGGCAGGCTCGATGCGGTCGGCGACACCGTGGACCGGCGCGCCGCCACCTATACAAACGACATCGGCGCGCCCGAGCTTTCCGCGGTCTGGACGGACCCCGAGTTTGATCCGGCCGTGCGGGCCTTCTATTATGCGCGCGTCATTCAGATCCCGACGCCGCGCCATTCGCTGGTCGATGCCGTGCGGGCGGGCGCGACGCCTCCACCGGATCAGCCGGAAGTGATCCAGGAACGCGCCTTCTCCTCGCCGATCTGGTACGCGCCCTGAACCACGTGACGGATGTCTTCGACAGCCTCGCCGACGCACGGCGAAAGCTCGCGCTCCGGATGGACGATTGCAACCACGTCCGCCCGCACCCGGCGCTTGGCGGATCAGCCCTCGCAACCGCGCGCCTGGCGCCTGAGCCGTTTGACGGCTCCGCGCCCGGCGCGACTATTCCGCCGCCACGCTCAT
>CAYTVQ010000158.1:0-6459 GCA_964441615.1 uncultured Caulobacterales bacterium
CAAGAAATTGCATGATGAAGGAGAGCATGTTGGGCCGGGAGTGTTTCGAGGCAAGCTCTACCGGATAGGCTGGTATCCCGGCGCAGTAGATTCTGACTCTGAGAACGATTGCGTTTTCGGTGACGTATTCCGGATTCCAACGGCCTCAGTATTATGGGACGAGCTCGACGCTTTCGAAGAGATCGGCCCCAACTTCGCCCAACCTTGGGAATATGTGCGTGTTCGGCGACCAATCCAAGTTAATGGCGAACCGCTCCACGCGTGGATATACCTATATAATCGCCCCACTAATGAAATGCAGCGCATCGCTAGCGGCGATTTTATCGCTTCCTGTTTTGATGAGGAGACCGACCTATGAAAGGCTTATTCTCACTCAAGGATCGCACGGCCCTGATCACAGGCGGCTCGCGCGGCATCGGCAAGATGATCGCGCAGGGGTTCCTCGAATATGGCGCGAAGGTCTACATCTCCTCGCGCAAGGCTGACCAGTGCGACGCGACCGCCGAGGAGCTCTCAAAGCTCGGCAAGTGCGTCTCGATCCCGCAGGACGTCTCGACGGTCGACGGCTGCAGAGAGCTCGCGGCCAAGCTCATGAAGAAGGAGAAGTCGCTCGACATTCTCGTCAACAACGCGGGCGCGGCCTGGGGCGCGCCCTTCGACGAGTTCCCCGAGAGCGGCTGGGACAAGACGATGAACCTGAACGTCAAGTCGCTGTTCTTCCTGACGCAGGCGCTGCACGGGCCGCTCAAGAAGGCGGCGAGCGCGGAGCAGCCCGCCAAGGTCATCAACATCGCCTCGATCGACGGCATCCGGATAAATCCGTGGGAGACCTACGCCTATCAGGCCTCCAAGGCGGCGGTCATTCACCTCACGCGCAAGATGGCGCAGCGTCTGATCGACGACAATATCTGCGTCTCCGGCATAGCGCCCGGCGCCTTCGCCTCGGACATGAACAAGGCTGCGCGCGATTTCGGCGAGGAGGTCGCCAAGCGCGTGCCGGCCAAGCGCATAGGCCGCGCCGAGGACATGGCGGGGGCGGCGATCTTTCTCGCGTCGAAAGCGGGCGACTATGTGGTCGGCGACACCCTCGCCGTCGATGGCGGCGTCGCCTATTCGAGCCTCGGGCACATGCCGGATAATCCGTAAACCCGCTCATCCCGGCGAAAGCCGGGACCCAGGCCTTCAATAGGTGAAGCCCCCGATCGCGTCTTACGCCGCGTCACCTGGTCTAGAACTTGTTCAGCGGCAGCTTGAGATAGGAAACGCCGTTGGCTTCCGGCGGCGGGAAATGCCCTGCGCGCATGTTGATCTGCACGGAGGGCAGCAGTAGGCGCGGCATGGCGAGGGTTTTGTCGCGCGCCGTGCGCATGGCGACGAAATCGTCCTCGCTGACGCCGTCATGAATGTGGATGTTCGACGCACGCTCCTCGGCGACCGTGGTCTCCCACACATATTCGGAGCGGCCAGGCGCCTTGTAGTCATGACAGAGGAAGATGCGCGTCGCCGGGGGGAGCGTGAATATCTTCTGGATCGAGCGGTAGAGCGTGCGGGCGTCGCCGCCCGGGAAGTCGCAGCGCGCCGTGCCGTAGTCCGGCATGAACAGCGTGTCGCCGACATAGGCGGCGTCGCCGATGAGGTAGGTCATGCAGGCCGGCGTGTGTCCCGGCGTAGCGATAGCGCGCGCCGGGATGTCGCCAACATGGAATGCATCGCCGTCGCGCAGCAGCGCATCAAACTGGCTGCCGTCGCGCGCAAAGTCGGGCTCAGCGTTGAAGGCCTCGGCGAAGACGCGCTGGACCTTAATGACATCGGCCCCGATGGCTATCTTGGCCCCGAGCCTAAGCTTCAGATAGGGCGCCGCCGAGAGGTGGTCGGCATGGACATGCGTTTCGAGGATCCATTCGCACCTGAGGCCGGACCGCTTTACGAAATCGACGATGGCGTCCGCGCTGCGCGTATCCGTCCGGCCCGACGCGGGGTCGAAATCGAGCACGCTGTCGATGACGGCGCAGCGGCGTGTCGCGGAGTCCGCCACAACATAGCTCGCCGTGTTCGTCGGCTCGTCGAAGAAGCAGGTGACTTCAGGTTTCATGGCGGCCTCGTAGCGGCGGGATGCACTTATATAGGGGGCGTCGAACGGGTCTGAACATCCGGGCGGCGCGACATGATGGACAATCGGCCCGCAACGGGGGATGGTTGCCGCCGAGCCTATGGAAACGGTCAATATCCGCGTCAATCCGGCGCTCGATCTTGCGCCTTACGCGCAAACCTATGCGCGGCGCGGAATCGTGCAGATTCCGGGAATCCTTGAGGAGAGGACCGCGGCCGCCGTCGCCAGTCTCCTGCAGCAGAATCTGCCTTGGCGGATGGTCTTTACGACGCCGGAGGATCAGCCCGTCCATTATTCGCGCGAAGAGCTGCAGGCCCAGGGCCAGGAGCGCTGGAAGGCGACCGTCTCCGACATCATGGCGCGGGCGCGCCAGAATCGCGGCTATTTCTACAAGACCTATCCGATGATCGAAGCCTATCTAAAAGGCTGGGATCCCGGTCATCCAATTCATCAGTTGACAGAGTTTTTGAACGGGCCGGATTTTCTCGGTCTTGGCCGCGCGCTCACCGGCATTCCGGAGATCACCAAGGCCGACGCACATGCGACCCTCTATGGACCGGGCGATTTCCTCACGCGCCATCTCGACACCGGCGATGATCATGAGCGGCGCGCGGCCTATGTCCTCGGTTTCACCCGCGGCTGGCAGCCGGACTGGGGCGGGCTTCTCCTCTTTCTCGATGAAAAGCAGGACGTGACCGAGGGATATCTGCCGCGCTTCAACGTTCTCACGGTGTTCGACGTCAAATTTCTTCATACGGTGACGCAGGTTTCGAGCTTTGCGGGCGGCGGGCGGTTCTCGATCACCGGCTGGTTCCGCGACGATCCGGGAAGGAAATAGTCATGGCCGTGTCGCAATCCTTCATCGCGCATGCGAGGGATCTCTTCGCGCCTTTTGGGGATATTACGGTCCGCAAGATGTTCGGGGCGGCTGGAGTCTATTGCGACGACCTCTTCTTCGCCGTTCTCGACGAGGATGTCGTCTATCTGAAGACGGACTCGCAGTGCCGGGAGGAGTTCGAGCGCGCAGGGGCGGCGCCCTTCACTTTCAAGTCGAAGGACCGCGGCATGGTGACGATGGCCTATTACGCCGCGCCCGGCGACTTCTACGACGATCCGGACGAAACGCGGCGCTGGACGACGCTTGCGCTCGACGCGGCCCGGCGTGCGGCGAAGTTCAGGAAGAAGAATCGGAAATAGCGCGGCCGTCAGGCGGCGGGCGTGACCCACACGGGCGTCGCCTTGAAGGCCGGCGTTCTGCTTCGCGGATCGACCGCCGTTGCGGTGAGGACGTTGGCTTCGGGGAAATAAGCCATGACGTCGCCGCGCGGAATGTCGAATGCGAACAGCTTGACGCCGCGCATTTCGCCTTGCGCCGAGCGGATGTCGGCGCGATCGCCGGGCGCAAGGCCTAGCGCCTTCATGTCTCCGGCGTTCATCATGAGAGCCCAGCGCGAATCGGTCAGGCGATAGGCGTCTTTCTCCTCATAGATGATCGAGTTGAACTGTCCCTCGCTGCGCAGCGTCGTCAGCATGAAGGGCGCCTTTCCGCCGCGCGGCGGCGGCGTCGGGCGCACGCGGAACTGCGCCCGCCCGGTCGGCGTCTTGAAGTCCGGCGCGTGCAGGATGCGGCCCCTGATGTGGAATTCGCGCCGCGCCACGTCGATATCGGCAAGGTCCTCCATGCCGGGCACGATCTCGGCGATCGCCTCGCGGATGCGGCGGTGGCGCCCGAAGGCCTCGAAGTCTATGGGCGAGCCGGGCGCCAGGCGTTTGCCGAGCTCGGCGAGGATGAAGGTCTCCGGTCGGACGTTCTCGAGCCGCCGGATGCCGCCGTCGGAAAGGCGCACATAGTTGAACATCGACTCCTGTGTCGTCGGCTCCCATTCCTCGTCGCGCGCCGTGACAGGCAGCACAAGTGCGGCGCCTTTTGCGACGCCCTCCACATGGCCGCGATTGAGCGTCGTCGTCAGGAACAGCTTGAACGAGACCTTGCCCAGCGCCCGCGCGGCGAAGGCCGAATCGGGATTGGCCGAAAGGAGATTTCCGCCCATGATGACGGCGGCGTCGATCGTGTCGGCGTCGGCGGCCTGCATCGCCGCCATGGTGTCGAGGCCCTTGCCCTTGGGGAGCGTCAGGCCGAGCGCCGATTCCATCCGTGTCAGGACTTCCGCAGTCAGCACCGGCTTGACGCCGATGGTGCCGACTCCCTGGACGTTGGAATGACCGCGCAGCGGGAGGAGGCCTGCGAAGCGCTTTCCCGCCATGCCTCGCAGAAGCGCGAGATTGGCGATGTATTCCACATTTTCGACGCCATGCAGGTGATGCGTGACGCCCATTCCCCAGGCGAAAACGGCATGTTTCGCTGACGCATATTTGCGCGCAACGCGCGTGATGGCCTCCCGCGGCAGCCCAGAGCGCTCCGAGATCTCGTTCCATGACGTCGCGTCAATATCGGCGCGAAAGCCGGCATAGCCTTCCGTATACGCTGCAATAAACGCCTCGTCCGCGCCATGGAGTTCGATAACGGCCTTGGCAAGGCCCTTGAGGAGCGCGATGTCGCCGCCGATGCGCGGCTGAAGATAGTCGGTCGCGATCTCGTCGCCGCCCTTTATCATCGAGCGCGCGCTCTTCGGCATCGCGAATTTGACGAGGCCCGGCTCCCTGGCCGGATTGATGACGATGACCTCGCCGCCGCGGTCGCGGCAGGCCTTGAGCTTGTAGATGAAGCGCGGATGGTTCGACGCAGGATTGGCGCCGATGACGAGGATGAGGTCGCAGCCGCCGAGGTCTTCGAGTTCGACGGTCGATGTGCCGGTTCCGATGGTGGATTCGAGCGCGACGGACGTCGCCTGATGGCAGTAATAGGAGCAGTTGCTCACATTGTTCGTGCCGAAGACGCGCGCCAGCAGCTGAAAGAGAAACCCCGCCTCGTTGGACGAGCGGCCGGACGAATAGAAGAAGGTGCGCTCGGGATCGACGGACTTCAGGCGTTCCGCCGCAATGTCGAACGCCTTCTCCCATGAGACTTCCCGATAGCGGTCTTCACCCCTGTCCTTGAAGATCGGCGCGCCGAGTCGGCCGAGATGCTCAAGCTCGCGGCCCGAGAGTTCATTCAGTTCATCGAGGGTGTGCGCGAAGGTCTCGGACGGGATCGCCGGCTGAATGTCCGTCGACTGTGCCTGGACGGACTTGTTGCAGACCGAAGGAAACTCGCCGAGCTCGTCGGTCATGCCGCCCTTCTGCCCGCCCATGCCGAGCCCGCAGGCCTTGCAGGCGTTCTTCGAGGTCAGCGCCTTGGCGGCGTTGGCGACTCCCATGCGCCGCACGGTCGCCAGCGTATAGAGCACCTTCTTGGCGCCGCCGCCAACGGCGGTTTTGCGGGGATCGGAACCGACCATTGTCTCGACTCTAGGAGACCTGTGCGTGTTTGGCGCAGCAAGCTGGTTTTCGCATTTGTGCAGGCCGCGCGTCCATCACATTCGACTCAGGCCGTAGCTTCGCATGGCGGTTCCGAAGACCGTTTCGATGCTGGCGCGGGCCTGGCGGATCGGCCGGATCGAGTCGTGCAATCATTGCTGAATTTCATTCCTGTCCCGCCCCAACAACCCCGTCGCGACGGCCCGCGCGTGTCCGCCTTTCACCTTGACGGCGTCGTCGATCCGCCCCGAAATTCGTCGAGTGCGACGAACATGTCGTCGCTGCGAACTCCAATGGTTCCCTGACCAATCAACCGTCGCACCATTGATCGCCGCATCAGCGCCCTCCTAACGGCCGAGAACACAGATGCGCCAAGCCCGCTGGAGACGGCGATGATGCTGACGAGACCGGTGGTCAAACGGTCATGGTCTGTTCTTCTCTCCCTCCCGCGATGTTTTCCGCCTCGACGCAACGGAGTTAGGCGCATGCCGGTCCTCGCGCTGAGCTGAGGATCACCTGCGCCGCATCCAATGGCCCGCGTCGCCCGTAAAGCCGGCCATGGAACACAAGAAAATGACGCGGGAAACCGCCAGAGGGGCCGGTCAGATCCTGCTCGATCTCGGGCCAGTGATCGCCTTTGTCGCGACCTTCAACGTCGCGCGCCGGAGCGATCCTGACGGCGCCATCTACGTTGCGACCATGGTCTTCATTGGGGCGACCGCGCTCGCCATCGCCGTCGCTTGGATGAGGTCCGGCAGGATTCCGCCCGTGCTGATTGCCACTGGCGTCCTTGTCTTCGCCTTTGGCGGTTTGACGCTTTTGCTGCGCGACGAGGCCTTCGTGAAGATCAAGCCGACCGTCGTCTATCTCTTCTATTCAGCGGCGATTTTCGGGTCGATGGCGTTTGGCCGGAACATCTGGAAGCTGCTGTT
>CAYTVQ010000159.1:0-6457 GCA_964441615.1 uncultured Caulobacterales bacterium
CATCGGCGCCCATAGCGGCTTGCCGGGAACCTTCGCGCCGGAGGCTGACCACGACGGAATTTGAGGATGCTCCGATTTCTGAGGATTGCGGTAGGGACCCTCATGCCAGAGCTGAAGCCCCATCCTGCCGCCTGCCGCTCTCACAGACTCGGCGACGCGCTTCCAGCCCGCCCGGGCTTCCGGCGTAACGATATTAGGAACATCGGGCGTGCCAGTCGCAGTCGTCGAATTCGGCGATACGCCCTCCGACAAAATGAGCCCGACCTCGTTTTCGGCGCGTCGGCGATAATAGGCGGCGACATTCTCGCCCGGCGCGTGGCCCGGCGAAAACGATCGCGTCATGGGCGCCATGACGATGCGATTCTTCAGTTTTAGCGCGCCATGGGAAAACGGTTCGAACAAGACATCGACGGCTCGGGGCATTCGGGGTCCCTCAGACGTTGCGGCGGCGGAAAATAAGAACTAAGGCGGCTTGGCGCACCCTCCAATAGCAGCGCATCTGGCGTGGCCGGGTTCATGGGCTATATTCTGTTCATGAAGTTCCTCGATCGCGTCCGAATTCATGTTGAAAGCGGTTCCGGCGGCGCCGGGTGCCTGTCGTTCCGGCGCGAGAAATTCATCGAATATGGAGGGCCGAACGGCGGCGACGGAGGGCGCGGAGGGCATGTGTTCGTCGAGGCAGTGGAGAACCTCAATACGCTGATCGACTTCCGGTATCAGCAGCATTACGCAGCCAAGAACGGTCGGCCGGGCGAGGGTTCAAACTGCACGGGCGCGGACGGCGAGGATCTGATCATCAAGGCGCCGGTCGGAACCCAGATCTTCGAAGAGGACGAGGAGACGCTGGTCGCCGACCTCGACAGGCCAGGCGCGCGCGTCCTTCTCGCCAAGGGCGGCAATGGCGGCTGGGGCAATGCCCGCTTCAAGTCGTCGGTCAACCAGGCCCCGCGGCGCGCCAATCCGGGCCAGCCCTCCGAGAAGCGCACGCTTTGGCTGCTCCTGAAGCTCATCGCCGATTTCGGCCTAATCGGACTTCCCAACGCCGGGAAATCGACCTTCCTCGCTGCGACCACCGCGGCGCGGCCCAAGATCGCCGACTATCCGTTCACAACGCTCCATCCCGGCCTTGGCGTGGTGCGGCTTGGCGAAGGAGAGAGTTTTGTCCTCGCGGACATTCCCGGACTCATCGAAGGCGCCCACGCAGGCGCTGGCGTCGGAGACAGGTTCCTCGGTCACGTCGAGCGATGCGCTGCGCTCCTTCATCTCGTGGATGGAACCGAAGGAGACGTCGCCGCCGCCTGGCGCACGGTCCGCAACGAACTCGCGGCCTATGGTCATGGACTCGCCGAAAAGCGCGAGATCGTCTGCCTGAACAAGATTGACGCCCTCTCCGATACCGAAATCTCAGGCAAGCTGAAGGCGCTCTCCATGGCGGCGGGAAAACCGGCGCGCGCCGTTTCCGGCGTTTCAGGCGCCGGCGTACCGGAACTCCTGCGCGACCTAATGACCCTCAAGAAGTCGGTGGCGGCGCCGGCGGCCGCACAAAAGGAGCGCGAAACCGAATGGGCGCCCTGAGGGCCTTGGTCGCAACGGCGGCGTTCAGCGCCCTCCTTGCGGCGGGGCCGGCGATTGCGCAGTTCAGCGACCGCGAATACCGCTACGAGCCGGCGATCGTGGTTCTTTCGGGCGTGGTGGCGACGAGCACGGGCACGCCGGCAGTTGACGTCGGGACGCCGGAAAGCCGCGAGATAATCTATTTGCTTGAGCTCGACCGCCCCATCATCGTAATCGGAGATGCGACCCACGACTATAATTCGCAAACTGAAGAAGTCTCGGCAATCCAGCTGACAAGGTCGTCCCCGCGGCTTGAGTTCGCCTCGCTGGTTGGGCGCCGGGCCAGGGCGACCGGGCGTCTCTTTCACGGCCACAGCGCATATCATCACGCCAAGGTGCTGATGATGGTGCTGCAGATTGAGGCCGAATGATCCCGCAGCGCCACGATCATTCGGCCGTCGGCCTCCTTGGCGGCTCGTTCAACCCGGCGCATGCGGGCCATCGCGAGATCTCTCTTCTGGCGCTTGAGCTCCTGAAGCTCGATGCCGTCTGGTGGCTGGTGACGCCGGGCAATCCCTTGAAGGACGCGCTTGACTATGCGCCTTATGAAGATCGCCTGAGGGAAGCCCGGCGTGTGGCCGATCATCCCCGGATCGTCGTGTCGAATTTCGAAGAGCGAAGGGGCCTTCAGTATACCATCGATACCGTCTCGGCGCTTGAAGCGTTGTGGCCCCAGATGCGTTTCGTCTGGCTTATGGGGGCCGACAGCCTAGCGACCTTCCATAAATGGAAGGACTGGCGGCGCATCTTCAGCCTGCTGCCGATCGCGGTTTTTGCGCGCCCTGGCTGGAATGAGGCGGCGCTCCGCAGCGAGGCGGCGGCGGAATTTACGCATTTTCGGCTTGAGGGCGAGGCGCAGACCCTGCCGGGCGCAGAGCCGCCAGCCTGGATGTTTATCGACGACACCGCAAATCCAATCTCCTCGACCCAAATCCGGCGCCGGAAGGCCCCTTGAACCCGCGCCCGTTCGTTCACAGTTGATTAACGTGAGCGACAGCCTCGACGGACGTGCCTTTTAGGCAACAGTAAATGGTCGGCCCTAGACTTTGTTCGACGCCGGAACGGCGTTAGCCTTCGAACCTGCAGGGCGGTTCCTGCGGCGAAACGGGAGATTGAAGCTGTTACATGAGATGGGTGCGGCAGCCCGCCGTAAGGCTGCATTGAAAGTTGTTGGTGACGACGGCGCGCTTCGGGCTGCGCCGGCCAAACAGGGAGGCGAGGCGCTGCGCCTTGCAGGGCTCTCGGATACGGAGCGCTCCCGAAAAATTCTCGAAATCATCCTCAAGGAACTCGATGACGACAAGGCCGAAGAGGTGACGACGATCCCTCTTGCTGGAAAATCCGACATCGCCGACACCATGGTGATTGCCTCGGGTCGTTCACAGCGCCACGTCGCCGCGATCGCCGACAAGATCGCCGGCAAGCTCAAGGAAGCGGGACTGAAGCGGGTCCGCACCGAAGGCGCGCCCGCCTGCGACTGGGTGCTGATCGACGCCCAAGACGTGATCGCCCACATCTTCCGCCCCGAAGTTCGCCGTTTCTACAATCTCGAGCGCATCTGGTCGGAAGCCGCGCACGCTCCGGCCAAAGATGCCTGACATGGGTCGCGCAAGCCGCTAAGGCGGCGCCATGCGCGTTGTCATCGTCGCCGTCGGCCGCTTGAAGCGAGGGCCCGAATACGAGCTCGTCTCGGACTACCTGGCGCGATCGCGCGTTCTTGGCCGCCGGCTCGGATTCCCGGAAATGTCCGTTCTTGAAGTCGAGGCGCCGATTGGTCTGACCGGACCCCAGCGTCAGCTTCGCGAAGGCGTGCTTCTAGTTGATTCGATTCCCGCAGGCGCGTCCGCGATCGCGCTTGACGAATGCGGCGACACCTTGGACAGCGTGGCCTTCGCGGGTCTGCTTGCCAGAATGAGGGATAGGGGCGAGCCGGCTGTTGCGTTCCTGATCGGCGGGGCTGACGGCCTGTCCGAGGAAGCGCGCGCCCGCGGCGACATGGCGGTATCTTTTGGACGCGCGACGTTTCCGCACCTTCTTGTCAGGGCGATGCTGGCGGAGCAGATTTATCGCGCCATGACGATCCTGTCCGGTCATCCGTACCATCGCGCATGAACCGAATTCTCGCAACATGCGTCATCATCTGCTCGCTGAGCAGTTCGGCTCTAGCACAAGCCCCCGATGCGCGGGCTGAAGAACTCGCCAAAGTGGAGCAACGGCTCAAGGACCGCGCTGCCGAGGAAAAGCGCCTCAAGGACGAGGCCAAATCGAAGGAGAAGGAAGTCGCAGCCCTGCGCTTCCGCCTGATCGAGGCGGCAAATGCGCTGCAGGACTCAGAGCGACGCCTGAGCGAGATCAGCACCGAGATAGAACGGCTGAGCGCCGAGGAAACCGCGCTATCCCAGCGCCTCAGGGCCCAACAATCCAATCTTTCGGACGTCCTGGCCGCGTTGCAATCTCTGGAGATGTCGCGGCCTCCTGCCCTTCTCGTCTCGCCCCGCGACGCCAATCGCGCCGCGAGCGCATCCATATTGCTGGCGGACGCGGCCCCCATTCTCGAAGCAAAGGCGCGCGGCCTCCGCGAAAATCTCGGACGACTCATGGAGTTGCGCCAGAACCTCAACCGCGAGCATGCGGAGTATGAGAAGAGCCGCGCCGAGGTCGAGACACGCCGTGCGGAACTCGCAATCCTTCTCAATAAGAAGCAGGCCGAACGTGACGTCGCGGCAAGCCTTGCTGCAGCGGCGCAGAAGGAGACGGCGGCCCTCGCGCTCCGGGCGAGCACCCTGCGCGAAGTCGTCCAGCGCCTAGAGCGCCTCGCACGCAGCATTACGCCGCGCCTCAAGCCCTCAGCGCCAACCGGGGCAAGGCCGGCCTTCCCGAGACCGCAGCCGCGACCTGCCGAACCGAAGGGCGAGCGATTCGTTCCCGCCAAGCCGTTCATCCAGGCGCGGGGGGCGCTGCGGCCCCCGGTCGCCGGCCGAATTATTGCGCAGTTCGGCAGCCCCGACGCTGCGGGTCCGCTCGATGGTCTGCGAATCGCCGCCTCCGACAAGGCGCTTGTGACCGCCCCTTATGAGGCCAAGGTGGCTGTCGCCAGAGCGTGGGACCCCGTCGGCAATCTGATGGTTCTGGATGTAGGAGACGGCTACCACTTGTTGCTTCTAGGCTTTAGCATGTTCCTTGCCGAGGAGGGTCAGGTGGTGGCCGCCGGCGAGCCGGTAGCCTCGATGTCGGCCCCAGCCGGCGCCAAGGAGGCGAATTTGTATCTCGAGATCCGCAAGAACGGCGAGCCCGTTAACCCCTCCTTGTGGCTCTCTCGAAAAAGTGTCGAGGAAATGGGAAGATAGGGGTCATTAGGTGTAGGGATCGGCTGAGCTGGATCATACCTGTGCTGAAAGAACTCTTCGAATAAGGTGCCGTTAGATGAAGAAGTTGAAGTCGACCCGCCGTGAACTGACCTTGACCGCTTCGGGAGGGGCGATAGCCGCCGCCTTTGTCTGTGGCGCTCTCGTTTCCGGGGCCGTTCTCAGCGCAGGGTTTGCACGCTCTGCGATCTCCGCAGACACATTCCGCCAGCTTGATCTCTTTGGCGAGGTATTCGAGCAGGTGCATGAGAACTATGTCAGCGAGCCGGATGACAAGGAATTGATTCACGGCGCCATCGACGGCATGCTGCTCAATCTCGATCCTCATTCGAGCTACATGACCGCTGACGATTTCACGTCGATGCAGGAGCAGACGCGGGGCACGTTCGCCGGTCTCGGCATCCAGGTGACAATGGATAACGAAGGTCCCGACAAGGGCTTCGTAAAGGTGATCGCGCCAATCGACGACACCCCGGCCCAGCGGGCTGGCATCCAGACCAATGACCTGATCATCGAGATCAACGGCGAAGCGGTCCAAGGGCTTACAATTGATGACGCGATTTCGAAACTGAAGGGCCCGAAGGGGACTTCCGTCGAAATCAAGGTCGTGCGCAAGCGCGACCAACCGCCCTTTGAGCTCAAGCTGGTCCGGGATATCGTCAATGTCCCTTCGGTTACCGCCAAGCGTCAGGGTGATTTCGGATATATCCGTATATCGAATTTCAGCGAGCAGACAGAAGAGGGTCTCTCCAAGGCGTTCAGGACTCTCGAGAAGGAAATTCCCGGCGGGCCCAAGGGCTTCGTTCTTGACCTTCGCTCAAACCCGGGCGGCCTGCTGGAGCAGGCGGTCGCCGTTTCGGACGCCTTTCTTGAGGGCGGCGAGATTGTTTCGACCCGCGGGCGCCGCGTCAAAGACACGCTCCGCGAAATGGGAACGCCGGGAGACAAGGCGAAGGGCAAACCTATTGTGGTGCTGATCGACGGCGGTTCCGCTTCGGCCTCCGAAATCGTCGCGGGCGCGTTGCAGGATCGCAATCGCGCGCTCCTGCTGGGCACCAAGTCATTCGGCAAGGGAAGCGTGCAGACGGTCATCCCCCTGCAGAATGGACTGCAGGGAGCCCTTCGTTTGACCACGGCGCGCTACTACACCCCGTCAGGCCGCTCCATTCAGGCGGAAGGCATCGATCCGGACATCGCCATGCCGATCCTGCTCAAGGATCAGGACGAGGTCATCCAGCGCCCAGCGGAGAAGGACCTTCCGCGCGCGCTTGATGTGAAGAAGGCCCCCGAAACAGGCGCAAAGCCAGCGACCAGGCCGGAGGCCGCCGGCGGCCCCCCGGGCTCCGGCTCGCCGAAGCCTCCCGCCGACACGAAATCGTCGCCGACCCAGCCGAAACCGGCTGGTGCGACGGGTTCAACCTCCCCGAAAGATGGCGATTCGGCGGTCGAGCCTGTGCGTTGCGAGTTTGAGCGCTTTG
>CAYTVQ010000160.1:0-6414 GCA_964441615.1 uncultured Caulobacterales bacterium
GCCCTGCTTTTGTACATTGCCCTTGAGCGCCCGCGTCAGCGCGACGGCCTCCTTAGAGATTTCCGCCGACTGGCGGGACAGCAGCGCGATCTGCTCCTTCAAAGACCCGTGCTGTTCGAGGGACTTCTCATGCGCCTCGCCGAGGGACCTCTTGAAACGCTGAATATCTTCCTTAAGCGGCGCCAGCAGCGACTCGACCTGCTCGCGGTTCTGCGCCTTGAAGACCTCGCTGTGGCTTTGCATGAGTGCGCCGGCGTCTTCATTGAACGCCCGGCGCATCTGCTCCCTCGCGTCCTTGAGGTCTGCGATCTGGCGCTCAAGGCCGCGCGCTTCTGCGCGCTCCCTTTCGAGCGTGCGGGCGAGATGGTCGCGTTCCTGACGCAGGGTTTCGGCCATGCGCGCCAGGGCCCGCTCCTCCTCGCCGCCGGCGGCAAGGCGCGCCTCGAGGCCGCTGATCTCGGCGCGCAAGGCCGCGCCTTCGCGGCCGAGCCTCTCGGCCTCCTCACGGATGCGCGCAAGTTCGGCCGCGGCAGCTTCGCCCGCCCGGGCTCGCTCCTGAGCGCGCCCGAGTTCGGCGAGCGCACGTCCGCGCCCATGCTCAGAGCGCCAGATCAGCCAGCCAGCGCCGAGGCTCGCAATCAACAGCCCGGCGCCAAGCATGAGCACAAGCTCGATCGCGATGACGGGTTCGGACATGAGCGCCCCCTCAAGAACAAAGGAGGAACATTTCGCGCGTCGCAGCGTTTGTCAATCCCGCTGACGCGGCGCGCCCGGCGGGGGCGCCGATCAGGCCGCCCGCGCAGCCCGTTTTAGAACGTCCATGGCCATTTCATCGGCGATCGCGCCGGTCGGTCGGTTTTCGCGCTCGGCGCGCTCGAAGATCCGCGTCAGCGTCACGCCGATATTGTCGAGGCGACGTGTCATGTCCGACTCGTCCCAGGCGCCGAGGATCTCGAGTCCGACCGAGATGACGCCGCCGGCATTGATGACATAGTCGGGGGCGTAAAGGATCCCCCGGGCGCGCATCGCCGCGTCCATGTCGGGCGAGCCAAGCTGATTGTTGGCGCCTCCGGCGACGACCTTCGCCTTGAGGCGCTTCAGCCGCTCCGCGTTGATTGCGCCGCCGAGCGCGCACGGGCTGAAGATATCGACATCGGCGCCGACCGCGTCTTCCGGCGCCATGGCGACGGCCCCGAATTCGTCGACTGCCGCTGCAACAGCGCGGGCGTTCACATCGGCGACGACGAGCCTCGCCCCCGCCGCATGCAGCAGGCGCGCGAGCCCCATTCCGACCGCGCCGACGCCGACGATCGCGACCTTGCGACCCTTAAGATCGCTCGATCCGAATTGCGCCCGCGCAGCCGCTTCGACGCCGCGGAAGACCCCGCGAGCGGTGAAGGGCGACGGGTTGCCGCCTTTTCCCTTGGCGGCGACGCCGGTCACCCAGCGCGAGACCTCACGCGTCCATTCGAGATCGTGTTCGCTGACGCCGGAATCCTCGGCCGTGTAATAGAGTCCGTCAAGTTGGTTCAGCGCACGCCCGAAGGCGCGGAACATCGCCGGCGTCTTGTCCCTCTTCGGATCGCCAATGATGACAGCCTTGCCGCCGCCGAAGGGAATGCCGGCGAGCGCGTTCTTGAACGTCATGCCGTGCGACAGGCGGTTGGCGTCCTCGAGCGCATCCTCGAATGCGGCGTAAGGAAACATCCGGCAGCCGCCGCAACCCGGGCCGAGCGTTATATCGTGTACGGAGATAATTGCGGAGAGGCCTGCTTCCCTGTCCTCGATGCGAACGACTTGCCGCCAGCCGGGTACGGCCATTTCCTGGAGTTCCATGTTCCCTCGCCTGATTTCTTCGGCGCTTCGCGCGCCTGGTTCGCCCGCAATCTCTCCGAAATCGGGCCTGGCGCCCGTATAGGCCGATGCGCTGGCAGGCTCTTGCCAAATCCCCTCCCCGGAGGCTTGACACTTAGCATTTTCTGCCAAATGATTGATCGAAAATCCAATCTGAGCCCTAATTCGCGATATGAAGCTCGACCAGATCGATCTGAAGATTCTGAAGCATCTTCAGGAAAATGCGCGCATCACCAATGCGGACCTCGCCGAGAAGGTCGGCCTGTCGCCGACGCCGTGTCTGAGGCGCCTCAGGCGCCTCGAGACCGAGGGAATCATCAAAGGCTATCACACCGAGATCAACCGCGACGCCCTCGGCATAAACGTCACCGTCATCACGCTCGTGAAGCTCGAGCGCGAGGACGACACCACGCTGCGCGACTTCGAGGCCGCCATCAAGAAGCGCCCCGAAGTGATGGAGTGCTATCTGGTCACCGGCAAGTTCGACTATTTCATCCGCGTCGTGATTCCGACGCTGGCCGCGTATGACACCTTCCTGTCGGAAGCGATCCTCCGTAGACCCAACGTCGTCGTGGAGTCGATCGTCACCCTGCGCGAAGTCGAACGCAAGATTGTCACGCCTTTGCCCCCCGGCCTTTTCAAGGCCTGAACCTCCCCGCCGCTTTTCAGGTCAGGCCGCTGGCCCGTTCTCGCGCCCGACCGGCCCCCCCGCCCCGAGCCGCGACAGCAATACGTCGCGTGCGTCATTGATCTTGGCGGCGAGATAGTCCGTGCCCCCCTTGTCGGGATGCAGCGCGCCGATGAGCTTCCTGTGCGCGGCCTTCACCTCCTCGGCGCTCGCCTCCTCGGAGACGCCAAGTATGGACGCCGCTTCCGCCGGGCGCATCTCTGACCTTGGAACGGGCGCCGTTTCGCGAGCGCGGTCTTCGCGGATGATGCGGTCGCGCCAGGTCTCGATGCCGGCGACGGCGGCGGCGGCGACAATGGTCATGAAGGCGAGCGGCCAGAGCTTGGCGGCGAACAGCGCGGCGGCGATCACGAGAAAGGCGACGCCTTTCAGCAGGGTCATGTTCCGACTGTCGGGGCCAGCGCCGCCGCGGGCCATGCGGAAGAGCAGCCACCCCGCGGCGCCGAAGGCGAGGAGCAGGGCTACCAGACCGAGATTCATGAAGAAACCAGCCGCATGCTCACCCCGTCCCTAAGAGCGCAACCCGGCGTCGGGCGCGCTTTTCTCGTCAGGCTGCCGCGCGCGCCTCGCTGGTCGGCAGATTGAGGGTGACGATCAGCGAGCGGATTTCAAGCCGGGCTGTCACATGGCTCATGGTCGAGAGCTTGACCGGCGCATCCGCTCCGCCAAGGTCGAGCAAGGTGAGGCCGCTCGTAAAGAGCTCACGATAGATCACCCGGTCGCCAAGGCCCCGCGCCAGCCGGAAACCGATGCGGCTGGACAGTTCGTCGAGGCGCTTGCCCATCTCGGCCTTGTTGCGCGCCTTCGTCGCCGAAAGGCGATTGCGCATGACAACCCAGTCGATGCCGCCTTTCACGCCGGACATCGCCCGCCTCTTGCGGGCGTTCCAGACCATCTCGGCATAAAGGCTCGGCCCCAGCAGCCTGCCGGTTGCGGGGTCGAGGCGCGCGAGGAGATCGAAATCAACGAAGCTGTCGTTCAAGGGCGTGACAATGGTGTCGGCATGAGCGTGGGCGAGCCGCGACAAATGGGTGTCCGCGCCGGGACAGTCGATCACCAGGAACTGGCAATCCGTGAGTGTCCGGAATGCGCTCATCAGGCTTTCGGTCTCTTCCTGGCGGGCGGATTCGCGGCTGTCTGAACTGGACGCCTCAACCTTCGGCGTCACCGGAAAATCAAGAGATACTCCTTTGGTTTCACTGTATATTTTCCGGTTTTCGAGATAGCGGGTGAAGCTTTTTTGGCGCATGTCGAGGTCAAGCGCGGCCACCTTGTAGCCGCTCTTCATGAGCGCAACGACGATATGCATGGCGGCCGTCGATTTTCCCGAGCCGCCCTTCTCGTTTCCAAGGACAATCACATGGGTCATGCCAATCCTCGACCCCTCTTCCATTGTCGGTTACGCGCCGGCAACCACGGCTCGCGCAGGATGGACCCCTGATCGGGGATACTGCCCCGATTCTCGGGTCGCACATGAGCCTGCCGCAACGATCAAGACCTGTCGCCTCTTGTTGTCTTGGCGTGATTCTCACGACGCTTGCGCATGCGGAGGGGGCCGAAATCGCCCTGTCGCCGCTCCGTCAGGTCATAACCCCCGCCGCGCCGATCGCAACCTATCAGGTCTCCAACCCCTCGAGCCGCATGATTGAGGCGCGCGTCAGCTGGCTTGATCTACGGGCCACAGAGACGGGCTATGAACGCGCCACGCCCGACGAGCGCGCGAGGTCGAGCGCCGCTCCCTATCTCGCCCTGTGGCCAGCGACCTTCCGACTCGAGCCGGGCGGGCGGGCGACTATCACGGTGCGGCTAAGGCGGGGCGCGCACATTCCGGGGGGCGAACGCCGCTCGCACCTCCTGATCGAGACAGCCGCGGCGCGAACTCCGTTGCGGCAGGCGGGCGGCAGCCTCGAACTCGACATCGATCTTGGCGTTTCGACGCCGATCCTTCTGCGCAACGGGCCGGCGCGCGCCGCGGCCCATATTGGCGACACTAGACTGCTGCGCGCCGAGGATGGCCGTCTCGAACTCGAAACCCATCTGCACCCGGATACTCCGGCGACGGCCTATGGTCGGCTGATCGCGCGGATGAGCGGCGCAGGACAAGCGGCGACGCAGGTCGGTCGGCTCGATAATGTCGCCGTCTATCCGGAGGCGTCGCGACGCCGCTTTGTGCTGCCGCTCAACGCGACGGCGCTCCCGGCGGGCACGCTCGAACTCAGCTTCGAGGGGGGCGCCGAATTCGAAGGAACGCTGTTCGCAAGCCGCAGCTTCGAGATCGCGCCCGCGCCGCGCCCCTGAGAACCGGATATCAGCCCGACTTGCTCTCGGCGAACGAAAGGCGCTCGCCCTGGAAGCCGGCGACCGCGCAATAGGCGCCAAGGGCCCTGAGCGCGGTGCAGAGCGCCGTGGCTTTTTGTTCGGAGGCGAAGCCGCCGCCGATCAGGCGCAGGAAAACGCCGCGCCCTTCAATCTCAACGCGCTCAAGGCGCGGCTCGAGAAGCCCGAGTTCATTGGGGTAGTCGCGTTGCAGCTTCACCCAACCAGCGCGCGCCTCCTCTGGGTGGCGATAGGAAGCGAGATGTACGCCGAAAAGGACGCTGGCTGTCTTGATGCTGTCATTGGCATCATTCTCGAATACGGTCTCCTCGGAGGCGAAAGTCGGCTGCACGAGCCGCGGCGAGGGCTGCACCGCCGCAGCCGGCGCGGCGGCCAGAGCGTTGCCAGCGTCAGCCGCCGCCACCACAGCCTCGGGCCTGATCTCAGGGGGTTGCTGCAGCCCGCGAGGCGGCCCCGCCGCGAGGGACTGCGAGTCCTTCAGAGTCGGCGGCGCGACGACCTGTTCTGCGGACTCCTGCTTGCCTGCTCTCTCGAGGGCGGCAAGCTTCTGCTCGAGCGCCGCTTTGGTCCGCTGCGCCTCGGCGAGTTCGGTTTCAAGCGCGGCAATGCGGACCTCCCGGGGATCAGGCGCGGCTGGCGCCTCGGCAAGTCCGCCATCGTTCCCAAGCAGGGCGCACGCAGAAAGGCCAAGGCAGGCGCCCAGAACAGAGACGACGCGCGCTACACCCTGCAACAGCCCGGAAGATGCCGCTGCGTTCATAGGTTTCGGGAACATTGTCCGCCTCACATGGACGCACCTACGTCCGACATAGCTCACGCCGCCGCAGCGACTCAAGCCGCCCGTCGAATTGGAGCATTTGCCCGGCGCTGTGGCAATGACGGTTTGCGTTGCAAATCTTTCTGCAATGTCATGTTTGGGGCGGCATGCAAAAAAACGCCGGCGATTCGGCGCCGGCGTTCAAGTGCGGAGGGAACTTCGTTGTTCAGGCGGTTGCCCTCGAAAACAGAACCTCGCGCTCGGCGAAGGAGAAGAGCTCGCCGCGGGTCAGCACCCCGTTACGATTGCGGTCTGCCGCGCTGAAGCGTCGGGCCTGCTCGGCGGCGTGCTCGGCTGCAGAGAGGAGGCTATCGCTGCCCGCGAGCGCATAGAACTCGCCACGCGCGACAGCCTCGATACGGGCGCGCTCGCCGACGCCGAGGGCCTTCGGCGCCGCGATCGGCAGGGAGACGACCTCATCGCGGCCATCGGCGGCGAGGGCCACAAAGCCGTTCAGGCGGGAAAGCTCGGCGGTCACGAGGACGAGCGAGACATACTCATCGGCGTCGAGGCTGCCGGAAGCGTCAAGGTCAGCGCGGGCGAAGGTCGCTCCGGCGTGGGCTCTGGCCTCTTCCGCCGTCAGCTGTGCGACTGGCGCGCCATAGGCGCGATCATCGGGAGAAGCGCCAGGCCCGACCCCAATGGCCGTCAAAACGATCGACGGCGCGGCGAAGGCGGCGATCAGGGTCGATTTCATGGCAGGCTCTCCTCAACTCTC
>CAYTVQ010000161.1:0-6380 GCA_964441615.1 uncultured Caulobacterales bacterium
AGGCGCGCGCCTGGTCGGCCACGCGCTGATCGAGGGAAAGCGCCGCAAAGCGAAGTATGTGGTCTGCACCATGTGCGTCGGCGGCGGGATGGGCGCCGCAGGACTGTTCGAGGTCGCGTGATGCACGGCAGGTTCGAGAACGCCGTCTTTCCCGGCGAAGACCAGATCAAGGACATTCAGGCGCCGGTCGCTGAAGGTCCGATCGTCATGGTCAATCTTCTGAAGTTTCGCGACCGCGCGAAGTATGCCGACGGCCGCGCGAGCGACCTGTCGGGGCGCGAGGCCTACATGATCTATGGCCGCGAGGTCCCGCGGCTCGTCAGGAAGCATGGGGGCAAGATCATCTATGTCGGCGACGTGCGCTTCATGATGCTGGGGCGCGCGGAGCCCCTGTGGGACGAGGTTGCGCTCGCGCAATATCCCTCGCGGCGCGCCCTCTTCGAAATGTCGATGTCGCCGGAATGGCTGGAGATTGCGGTCCACCGCACGGCGGGCCTCGAAGGCCAGCTCAACATCGAAACGACGCCGAGCATAGTCGGCTAGGCTGTTCGTCCGCCCCGTGCCGAGCGATCCCAGTCAGATTCACGCGCTCATCCGCGAAGTGCCGAAGGGCGAAGTCGCGAGCTACGGCATGATCGCGAGCCTCCTGCCGGGCGTCGGGCCCCGCATGGTGGCGCGCGCCCTGCGCTCGGCGCCGCGGGATCTTCCGTGGTTCCGCATCGTCACCGCCTCCGGCGCGTCCGCCGATCATTCCGGCGCCGAAGAACAGCGGCGAAGGCTCAAGGAGGAAGGCGTCGCATTCCGGAAAAACGGCGCCGTCGATTGGGCCGCCTGCCGATGGCGCGGGCCTTCGCAGAAGTGGATCGAAAAAAATGGCCGCGATCTGCAGCAAGTGATGGAACTCATCGCCGGCTGGAGCGCATGACCGCGATCATTGCCCCTGGCGCAATCCCAGCAGCACGAGGATGACGGCCGCGACAATCGCCGGCGACAGGGTCACAAGCAGCGCGCCGACGACGAATTCCTGGACGGGCGTTCCGACGGCGCCGTCGCCGGCGATCGGCATCAGGCCGCCTGCGCCCCATATCGCCGCCAGCAAGGTCGCGAGCCAGTTCGCGAAAGCGGCGTAAACCGCGAGGGAGAAGAGCGCAGACGCCGCCCGCTTGCCCAGCGTAAGGCGCGGCCAGACGAGCCCAAGGGCGACAAGAAAGAGGCCATTGAACAGCCCTTCGAGATGGCTGGAAAGACCAATGCGAGGCGCCTCGAAAAGCGGCGCCGCGAAGCCGGTCAGCAGCCCCAGCAGAAAGAGCGCGAAGCCGGCCTGCAGGAGCCGTCGATCGGGCGCGCGCACATTTGCGACCTCAGGCATAATGCCTACCGCGTCGAGCGCTTCGGCGCCGTCCGTCAAGCGCCGAAGGAGGCGTCATGAACATAGTCTTCGTCCTGTTTCCGAACGTCACTCAGCTGGACTTCACGGGTCCGTTGCAGGTGCTCTCGCGCCTCCCGGGCGCGAAGGTTCATGTCGCGGCGCGAAGCATGGCGCCAATCGTGACCGACGCGACGCTGACGCTGAACCCGAACTGCACGTTCGCCGACTGTCCGCCAGCGGATGTCCTGTGCGTTCCCGGCGGCTTCGGCGTCGATGACGCCATGCATGACGCCGAGCTCATGGCGTTCGTGAAACACGAAGGGGTGCGCGCGAAATACGTAACGTCGGTCTGCACGGGCGCCTTCATTCTTGGCGCCGCCGGGCTTCTCAGGGACAAGCGCGGGACCACGCACTGGGCCTATCACGAGGCGCTGGCCGATGTCGGCGCCATCCCGGTGAAGGCCCGCGTCGTCCGTGACGGAAACGTCTTCACCGGCGGAGGCGTCACCGCCGGCCTCGATTTCGCCTTCACGCTCGCCGCCGAGATCGCGGGGCCCGACGTCGCCAAGGCGATTCAGCTCGGCCTCGAATACGACCCCGCGCCGCCCTTCGACTGCGGCGCGCCGGAAAAAGCTGACGCGACCGCGCGCGCCGCCATGACCGCACGTTATGACAAGCGATTCAGGGATTTTCGCCTGCGCCTCGCCGAAGCGCTGGGCCGATGATACGGATTTTGCGGGCGCAGCGGGCGCCATGCTAGACTTTGCCGATCGCCGAAACGGGGACCCCGCCATGATCCGACTGACCAGACTGGCCATGCTTGCGTCGCTTGCTGCAGCGCTTTTTTTCGCGCCGGCAGCGCATGCTGCTTCCAAGGAAAAGATCGATCAGCGCGTCAACAAGGCGCTCGGAGAATTTCGCAGTTCGGTCAGGGGCGCTGATGCGGTCCTCGCCAAATCCGTCGGCGTGCTCGTCTTCCCGTCGATCAAGAAGGCGGGCATCGGCGTCGGCGGCGAATATGGCGAGGGCGCCCTGCGCATTGGCGGACGCACCGTCGCCTACTATTCGACCGCGGCCGCCTCGATCGGCTTTCAGCTCGGCGCGCAAGCGCGGCGGCAAATCCTCGTCTTTCTCGACCAGAGCGCCCTCGACAAGTTCCGCAATTCCGACAACTGGGAAGTCGGAGTTGACGGCTCTGTGACGGTCGTCGTCATCGGCGCCGGCGGCCAGATCGATGCGACCAAGCTCAATCAGCCGATCGTCGCTTTCATCTTCGACTCCAAGGGCCTCATGTACAATCTGGCGCTCGAAGGCTCGAAAATCACGCGCATCCACAGGGATTGAGCAGGGGCCTAGCGGACCTTCTCAATGGCGGCGAGGTGTGCACGCTTCTCGCCGTCCGAGAGAAACGATCCGAGGAAAGAGTTTCGCGCGAGCGTTCGGATATTGTCCTCTGTCAGATCGAGCGCCTCGATGACGGCGTTGTAGTTCGCGCCCATATAGCCGCCGAAATAGGCGGGATCGTCGGAATTGACGGTTGCGAGAATGCCGAGATCCAGCATGCGCTTCAGGGGATGCGCGCGCATGTCCTTGACGACGCAGAGTTTCAGATTCGACAGCGGGCAGACGGTTAGCGTCATCTGCGTCTCGCGCAGGCGCGCGACGAGCGCCTCATCTTCGAGGCTGCGATTGCCGTGGTCGAGCCGGTCTATGGCGAGGAGGTCCAGGGCCTCGCGCACATAGTCGGGCGGCCCCTCCTCGCCGGCATGCGCAACGATTTTCAATCCACGCTCGCGGGCCGCCTTGAATACACGTGCGAATTTCGACGGGGGATGGCCGACTTCCGAGGAATCGAGCCCGACCCCGACAATACGATCGAGCCAGGGATCCGCCTCCTCCAGGGTCGCGAAGGCCTCGTCCTCGGATAGGTGTCGCAGAAAGCACATGATCAGCTTTCCGGTCATGCCGAACTGTGCGCGGCTCATTTGAAGCGCCGTCAGGATGCCGCTGATCGCGACGTCGAAGGGAACGCCGCGGCTGGTATGGCCTTGCGGATCGAAGAAAATCTCCGCATGCCGCACATTGTCTGCGCGCGCCCGATTGAGATACGCCATTGTCAGGTCGAAGAAGTCCTCTTCGGTCCTGAGAACGCTCATCCCCTGGTAATATATGTCGAGAAAGTCCTGGAGATTTGAGAAGGCGTAGGCCGCACGCACCTCCTCTACTGTCTTGAAGGGAATGGCGATGCGATTGCGTTCAGCGAGCTTGAACATCAGCTCGGGCTCGAGGCTTCCTTCGACATGCATATGAAGCTCGGCTTTGGGGAGCTTCTTCGCAAGATCATGGAGCGCCTGTTTGTTCATGCGGGCACCCTCCCAGTCATAGACACCCCTTGAATCAAGCGCGATTGAACAGCCATTGCTCCTTGAGCGGAAGGTGCGAAGCGCCGCTGAATTTCGCCGCGCCCCCGCTGCGCCTGATTTTGAAGGCGGCCTTCTCAAAGGCCGAGTAGGCCGGCGTCTCCACCGTATCGACCGCCATGAACTTCGCTTCAGCGCCGTCGCGGCGAATGAGAAGGTCGATATAGCCGTGATCCTCGCCCGAGAGGTAGCGCACAGCCTTGTTCTGCTGGTTGGTGAGAAGGGCGTAGCGTTCGCCGCGCCCGCCGAGGAAGGACTTGCGATAGGGCGATGGCGAGGTCACGGACTGTACGCCTAGCTCGACGCCCATCTTCGTTCCGTCCCTTGCGACGAGATCATTCGCCCACCAGGTGTGAGTGTCGCCGGTGACGACGATGAGGCCGTCCCGTCCCTCCGCCTTGATCATGTCGTAAAACCGCTCGCGCGCCGCCGGATAGCCGTCCCAGGCGTCGAGATTGGTCGGGAGGCCGAGCTTTGAGGCTTCGACGAAAGCGCGGGCCTGATCCCACGATTTCTCGAGCTCCTGAATGCCCGCCTCATCGACATGAGGCGAGAGGTCGGGCGCGATCGTCTCGGCCATGATGATCTGGTTGGCGAGCAGGCGCCAGGGTTGCCTCTTCGCGACCGAGGCGCGGAAAACGCTTTCAAGATAGGCGAGCTGCTCGTCGCCCAGCATGTCGCGACCGCGGTCCCACAGCACATCCTTCCTGAACGCCGCCACCTCGGCCGGCGTCTTCAGCAGCGGCCCGAAGTCGTTGAAATTGAGCTGCGGCCCTCGGGCCATGAGCCGGGTCTCCAGCGCGGCGAGGGTCAGGAGATCGCCATAGGAGAAACTTCTGAAAATCGCTTCACGCAAGCGCCCGGGCTCGGGATCCCGGATCGGCATCCATTCGTAATAGGCCTGAAGCGCCGCACGCTTGCGCGCTTCCCATTCGCCCTCCTTCTCGGGGTCATGATTCTCGGCGCCGCCGGCCCAGGAATTATTGGCGGTCTCGTGGTCGTCCCAGATGGCGATCATCGGGTGGGCGGCGTGCATCGCCTGGCTCGCCGGGTCGGCCTTGTACTGGGCGTGTCGCCGGCGATAGTCCGCCAGCGTTACGAGCTCATGCGGCGGATCGTGCGGCCGGCCGAGTTTTTCCCCGGACTCCCCGCCATAGCCGTCAGGACCGTATTCATAAATGTAGTCGCCCAGGTGCAGCACCGCATCGAAGTCATCACGCCGGGCGACCTGATCGTAGACGTTGAAATAGCCAAAAGGATAATTCGAACATGAAACGATCGCGAACCGAGCCTGCGCGAGGGCGCCTTCGGGCAGTGTCTTCGTGCGGCCGACCGGCGACAGCTCTCGGCCAACACTGAAGCGGTAAAAGTAGGTCTGGCCCGGTTTCAGTCCCATCGGCGCCGCCTTCACGGTGTAGTCGGCGGCCGGACCGGTCATCGCCTCGCCTTCCGCGGCGACGCGCGTAAACTCCATATCCTCCGCGACCTGCCACGAGACAAGGCGTTGATCCGGTTCTGAACTCAGGGCTTCATTATGGAAGCGCGTCCAGATGACGACGCTATCGGGGCCCGGATCGCCGCTCGCAACGCCATGCCGAAAGAAACTCTCATTCGGCGCCCGCCCTGAGTCGAAGGAACGGCGCGCGGCGCGCGGCGAGCAGGCGGCGGCGCCGCCGAGGAGCGCCGCCTGCAGCGCGGCGCGCCGTGAAATGAACCCCATCTCTCCCCTCCCGAGAAACGCGGACCGATTTTCCGCAGCCTGCTTTGAGCCCTTCCGCCCTGAGCAAAAATCGCTAGTTTGGCGACCGCTTTATGAGACGGCGTCCGCGCCGCCGCAACCGATTTGGAATGACACCCATGCTGAGACGTCTCTTTCTGGCCGCAACAGCCATCGTCCTGGTCGCGGCCTGCGCCAAGAAGGACAAGAAAGCCGAGGCGGCGCCTCCTGGAGACGAGAAGGCCGCGGAGGCGGCGCCGTCGGCGCCAGCTGACGAAGGCGCTCCGGCGAGCAAGATCATCCGCCCCCCTAAGGACCCCTATCCTTCAACATATGCGCCCTATCCGTCCGGCGTGACGCTCATCACCGGCGCGACCATCCTTACCGGTACGGGAGAGCGCATCAACAATGGCTCCATTCTCATCGAGAACGGCAAGATTCGGGCGATCGGCGCTGGAAACGCCGTGACGGCGCCGCAGGGCGCGACGCGAATCAATGCGACAGGCAAGTGGGTGACGCCCGGCATCATCGACATCCATTCGCATCTGGGCGTCTACCCTTCACCCTCGACCGACTCAACCTCCGACGGCAACGAGGCGACGGCGCCGGTCACCGCGCAGGTCTGGGCGGAGCACTCGGTCTGGCCGCAGGATCCAGGGTTTACGCGAGCGCTCGCCGGCGGGGTCACCTCGATGCAGATCCTCCCCGGATCAGCCAATCTGGTTGGCGGACGCTCAGTGATCTTGAAAAACGTCCCAGGGCGAACGGTTCAGGAGATGAAGTTCCCGGGCGCGCCCTACGGCCTCAAAATGGCGTGCGGCGAGAACCCGAAGCGGGTCTATGGCGACAAAGGCGGTCCTTCTACCCGGATGGC
>CAYTVQ010000162.1:0-6337 GCA_964441615.1 uncultured Caulobacterales bacterium
AGGATGCAGTCAGGGGTCACAGGGCCTCCATCACTCGCGGGTCCCCGCCGCCGCCGCGCCCGGCGCCGGCAGGGGGCGGACCGGCGGGTCGCGGGGAGCGGCGGGGAGAGCCGCGGCGCCGGCTGGGGATTCAGCCGACGGAGGGAATGATAAGGCCGGCCGGACGGTGTGGGATAACTTCGATATGTTTCCCCTGCCGGTTGCCGGCTTCCTGGGCTCCCATGGTTAATTTCGTCACGGAATGCGCTCTGTTGCGAATGCTTCTAAGTCGCATTCTCAGGACTGGGCCGGGGATTGGGGGGTTAGGGTTTGAGGCCTGGGATGAATTGGCGCCGTTTGCCGGCCCCCAGGGGCTCTGTCGCGCCCGAATGATCCGTAAACGGAGCAGCGTCGGACTTCCCCGCGAGCGGAACGGGAGTTTCGGCTGGCGCCCCTGATCCCTGATCCCTGATTCCCCCAACCCCTGATCCCTGACCAGTCCCGAGGTCCGGCAACCGGTTGTCAAGGAGCCCTGAGGCACGATATGCGCGGGCGAAGAGGGACCATGACCGCGCATCGTGAGCCGTGGAGCTGCTGGGCGGTGAGCGACGGGCGCGCCGGCATTGAAAGCCAGGCGCTCGGGCTCGCCGAGGCGGTGGCGCGCCTCGCTTTCGTCAAGATCGTCAACAAGCGCATCGAGGTGAAACAACCCTGGCGGATGCTGCCGCGCGCGCTCTGGGGCGACCCCTTCGCGCATCTGTCGACCGGCGGCGCGCTGCTGCGCCCGCCTTATCCCGATCTCTGGATCGGCTGCGGGCGGCTTTGCGTCCCCTATACCATGGCCGTCAAGCTGCGCGACTCGCACACGCTGACCGTGCAGATTCAGGATCCGCGGGCGCCGCTTTCGAGGTTCGATCTTGTGGTGCCGCCAGCCCATGACGGTCTTTCCGGCGACAATGTCTTTCCGATCATCGGCTCGCCGAGCCGCGTAACCGCGGACATCATCCGCCAGGACGCCGAGACGCTGCAGCCCGCGGTCGCCAGCCTGCCAAGGCCGCTCGCAGCGCTGCTGATTGGCGGGCCCAACAGCGCCTTCGACATGTCGCGCAAATCCGCGATGCGCATTGCGCGCGCGGTCCGCAAGGTCGCGCGCGCGGGCGGCGGCGTCATGGTGACGGCCTCGCGGCGGACGCCGCGCGAGGCCGTGGCGATGGTGCAGAAAGCGCTCGAAGGCTATCCCCATTTCATCTGGGACGGCTCGCCGATTCACGGACTCGCCAATCCCTATTTCGGCATGCTCGGCCTTGCCGATCTCATCCTCGTCACCGAAGACAGCGTCAACATGGCTTCCGAAGCGGCGATGACCGGCACGCCAGTGCACATCATTGCGCTGGCGCGGCGGCCGGGCGCTTCCGCCCTGAAGTTCGACCGGTTTCATGCCGCGCTGGCCAACCGGGGCGCCTCGCGCCTTTTTTCGGGGCGTCTGGACGACTGGATCTACGATCCGCTCGATGAAACGGCCCGCGTCGCCGCTGAAATCGTGCGGCGGCTCGAACAGCGCTCGCGCGCGCGCATTTCGGCGGCTTGAGCCCGCATAGCGGCGAAACGAATCGTCTCCTCCGCGCAGGAAGGCTAGTTAGACGGGGTCGTCGGCGCATGTCGCCGGCGCTTGCTGCAGGATCTTGAGCCCTCTGGATCCGCACAATGCCTTGCCGGGCTGCTCTGCAGCCCGGCTTTTTCATGCGCCAGGCTTTATGTCGCCGTCGCGCGCAGCATCCACGCCGCCTTTTCGTGAATGGCGACGCGGCCTGTCAGAAGGTCGGCGGTGGCGGCGTCGGCGGCCTCCTCGGCGACGGCGATCGCCTCGCGCAGCCGCGACGCCATCGCCTCATGCCCCTCGAGGAGATCCAAGATCATGCGTTTGGAGTCGGGAGGCGTGTCCGGGGCCGACGCGATCGGTGACAGTCGTGCAAAGGCCGCCGCGCTGGCCGGCGCAGCGACGCCGAGGGCGCGAATCCTCTCGGCGAGTTCGTCGAGCGCATTCCACATTTCGGTATACTGGTCGCTGAAGAGCGCATGGAGCTGCGGAAACTGCGGCCCGGTTACGTTCCAGTGATAGGCGTGGGTCTTGAGGTAGAGTTGGAAAGTGTCAGCGAGGATCTTGGCGACGGCCTCCGCGGTCGCCCCTTTGGCGTTGCTGGTCAGCTCGTAACGGTTGGGCATGGGAGAGTCTCCTTCAGGATCAATCCGCTCCTGATCTAGGCGCGCGAGCATCATCTACCAAATAGATAATTTATCTGGTGGACTTCGATAAAATGGATGAATGACGGGGCTCCGGTGAGCGGGCGCTGCCGCGCTGCTCCAGAATTTTAGCTGATAATTTCAATTACCCCGCCAGAACCACGCTGAAAAGGTCGATTCCGCTTCTGGAGATAAAATTCCTTCATATTCCGGCGATGTCCAGCCGCGCCTATTTCCCGGGGGGGCTGCTTGTGGTTTGATCGTGTCCAAGGAGAGATTTCGGGCGATGATCGCGGAATTGCAGACGGCGATTTCGAACACGCCGCCGCGTCGGCGCGTCGAGCAGCATCTTTCCGCGTCTGACAGGGCGAAGATCCGGGCCGAACGCATGGCCCTCTTGATGCGCGGGGCCCCGATCGACATCGGCATCGGCCTCGTGAATGCGGCGCTGGCGGTGCTGATCGCCTGGAAGGGCGTCGATCATGGCGTGCTGCGCCTGTGGGGCGGTCTGGCGCTCGGCCTGACCTTGCTCCGCGGCGCCGTTTGGCTCCGCTATTCGCAGGGTGCGCCCCATGCGCATGCGCTGGCCGACTACGCCCGCTGGCATATCGCCGGCATGGGCCTCAACGGGGCCCTCTGGGGCGCGCTCGGTCCGATCTTCGCCATGCACGGGATGCTGGGCGACGCTTTCCTCCCCTTCATGATCGCGGCGATGACGGCGACGGCGCTCGCTTCGGCTGGGGCCTCCTGGCGGGCGGTGCTCGCCTTCTCCATTCCGGCGCTGGCGCCCTTCAGCGCCGCCTATCTCCTCATGGCGCCCGGCGGCGCCGGGCCGGTATTCGCGTCAGTCGTGCTGCTCTATGCGGCGGCGATCGCCTATCTGGCCTGGTCGACGCAGGAGCTGATTCAGCGCTCGATTCGCCTGCGCTCGCGCAACGACCGCCTGCTGGACGCGCTGAAGAAGCAGGTCGACGCCGCCCACGAGGCTGAGAAGCGCTATCGCGGGCTGGTCGAGTCCTCGCACGACCTCACCCTCATCTTCTCGCCCGAGGGCCGCATCGTCTATGCGAGCCCGTCGATCAGCCAGCATCTCGGCGCCCCGGCGTCGAACTTCATCGGCAAATCGACGAAGGATGTGGTGCATCCGGATGATCTGCCGCTGTTTCGCGCCGTGGGCGAGAAATCCCTGTCCAAGCTCGGCGAAGTCATCCCGCTGCCTCATGTGTGCCTGAAGCATCTGGATGGTTCGTTTGCGCCGTTCGGCGGCCGCCTCACGAACATGCTCTATGTGCCGGGCGTCGATGGCTTCGTGTTCAGCGGCGGCGCGGCCGAACAGCGCCATCGCGGCATTGTCCACGCCGCCGAGTAGGCGTTACGACCGCGCGCGCATGAGGGCGTCATGCGTTGCGAAGAAGACCTCGCCGGCGCTTGTCTCCGTATCCAGCCAGACGAGATCGAGGCCGGGATATTCCGCCTCAAGAATTTCGCGCCCGCGGCCGATTTCGCAAAGGAGTCCGCCCTCCGGCGTCAAATGCCGATCGGCGTCGGCGATGATGGCGCGCACGATGTCGAGGCCGTCCTCGCCGCCGGCGAGCGCAAGGCGCGGTTCGGCGGCGTATTCCGGCGGCAGCTCGGCCATGGCCTCGGCGTCCACATAGGGCGGGTTCGAAAGGATGAGGTCGAAGCGCTTCTTGCCGAGCGGCGCGAAGAGATCGCCGCAATGGAGCGTGATGCGGTCCTCGAGGCCGTAATCGGCGACATTGCGCTCGGCGACCTCGAGCGCATCGGCGGAAATGTCCGTAGCGTGAATGTCGGCGTTGGGAAAGGCGCGCGCGGCGAGAATGGCGAGGCACCCCGAGCCCGCGCAAAGGTCGAGAACGGAAGCGACCCGTTCGGGGTCCTCCGCAAAGGGCGCGCAAACGTCCCCCGCCAGCAACTCGCCGATAAAGGAGCGCGGCACGATCACGCGCTCATCCACGAAGAAAGGCAGCCCATGGATATAGGCGCGATTGAGAAGATAGGCCGCGGGCCGGCGGGTCTCGACCCGCGCTGCAATGAGTTCGAGGAGTCGCTTCTTCTCGGCGGCGACCAGGCGTGCGCCGAGCCAGGGATTGATGTCGTCGATTGGAAGCGAGAGCCCTTCGAGCACCATGAACGCCGCCTCATCGACGGCGCTCGCCGCGCCGTGGCCGAAATGAAGCTCCGCACGCCGAAATTCGGTGACGGCGTAGCGGAAGAAATCGCAGACTGTCTTCAGTTCATCGGCCACGAGGGGCGTTTTCGGCGCTTTCGGCGGATCGTGTCAAATCAGGCGGCGCTAGAACGTCCCCGAAAGCTTCAGCCTCAGGCCCCCGCCATTATTGTTGCGGCGGAACTCGTGGAAGAGAGGCGGCGCCGTCGCGCGCGATCCGGCATAGACCGTGCGCTCGCGCGTATTGGCCGCATTGATGACGTCGTTGACCTCAAAGCGCGCTTTCACGCCCTTCAGCATGGTGGTCTCGACATAGACGTTGAACTCGGTCTCGGCGCTGAACAGCGAGACTTCGTCGAGGCCGAAATCGCGGGACAGGTCGCTCTTGGCGAGTTCGAGGCCCCAGCTGGCCTTGCGGTCGGGGAAGTCCTGGCGGAATTCCAGTTCATAGAAGAGATCGGGGCGGCCGGTGAAATCGCGCGTGCGTCCGGTGACCGGATCGGTCACGGATGAATCGCGCACCGTCGCGCTCGATTGCAGGCGCGCATTCTTCAGCATCATCCAGTCGAGCGGCGCCGTAAGGTCGAGCGTCGCGCCGTATAGGCGCCCGTCGCCGATATTGCCGGGCACCTCGACGACGCCGCCGATCGGGAGCATGTCCTGCACGTCCTGGACGAGATGGTAAAAGCCAGTGAGCTCGACGACGCCGATGGCGCCGAAGCGGCGTTCATAGGTGAGCGAGAACTCCCAGGCGCGCTGCGGGCGCAGATCCGGGTTGCCGAAATCGACGTCGTCATCGTCGAAATTCACGGCGCTGACGAATTCGTCGAAATCGAGCTGCGCGACCGTGCGCACGGCGCCGAGGCGCCATTGAGTCATTTCGTCAGGCGCGTAAGCGAGTTTTAGCGAGGGCTTGGGATAGGTGAAGAACCGCGAGTTCGCGTTGTCGCCGGACTGGCGGATGCGCGACATCTCCATCGCGAAGGCGAGATCGGCAGTGAGTTTCGGCGAGACCTTCCAGCTGTCGCTGACGAAGGGCTCGCCGCGAAGTTCGGCGACGCGCGTATTGGCGCCGTCGATCGGGACGGGAGTTAGCGGCGCGGCGCCCGTGGCGGTTTGCAGCGCCGCTGAGGAGTCGATGACGTTCTTGGCGAATTCTCCGCCGAACTGGATCGAGTGACCGGAGAACCCTGAAAAGCCGAACTCGATGCGCCCGATGGTCTCGGCGCCGGTCTGGCTCGAATTGAACAGTGAGCGCTGGACCGGGCCCGCGCCCGGGACGAGGTCAAAGGCGCTTTCGAATTTCTCGTAGCTCTTGTCGTAGACCGCGATGAGCTTGGCGTTGAACGTGTCCGAGAATGCGTGCTCGAAATCGGCGCCGAACTCGAAAGAGAGCTCCTCGAAGGGCCGGGCGAAATGCGCGCGCGAGGGCGCGCCGACCTCGAACAGGCGGTCCTCGTCGATGGTTTCGACAAAATGCTCATAGGCGGATTCGAGATTGAGGCGGGCGACGTCTCCATTGTCGAAGGTTTTCTCCAGCCTCAGATTGCCGCCGCCGCCCTGCTCGTGGAACTCGCCCGCGCGCGATCGGCGCTCATCGGCGCCGGCGAAGCGATCAATGTCTTCGCTGCCGGCGAACCGGAGACCGAAGCCATAGGCGTTGACGCCGAATCCATATTTGAGGCCAAGCGCCTCGCCGTTGAATGTCGCGCGTCCGCTCGGACGAAAGAAGCCATTGGGGCGCCGCTTGACGAACGCCGCTTCCCATACGGAAGGATCGCCGCCCGCGTCGCCGCCCCGTTTCACGACATTGACCACGACCGCCTGGCCCGCGACGTCGAGGCCGCCGGCGCCGCCGCGAATGAGTTCGACGCCGGCGGCTTCTATCTCTCGGAGCGCTTCGGCGGCGCCGATTACCAGGGCGGC
>CAYTVQ010000163.1:0-6328 GCA_964441615.1 uncultured Caulobacterales bacterium
CGCCAAGGCGGAAGCCGCGGAGAAGGCCTATAATCAGGCGCTCGCCGATGCGACAGCCAGGGCTCAGGGAATCGCGGCCGACACGCGCGCCAAGCTGAACGCTGAAATTGCGGAAATCTCCGCCGCTGCAGACCGCGCCGCGGCCGAAGGCCTCGCCAGAGCGGAGGCGCGCATCGTGGCGATGAAGCAGGATGCAAGCAGGAAAGTCCGTGAGGCCGCCGTCGATACCTCCCTTGCAATCGTTGCGGCGCTGATTGACGAAACGCCGACCCGTGACGCCGCCGCCGCCATTTCGCAGCGGGTCCTCGACAAGGAAGTCGCATGATCTCTCTTGTTTCTGTCGCCGCCGCCGCACTCGCCGCCGAGGACGCGGGTGAGACCCCCGCCGCCGGCCTCTTCGGCGACGTTTATTTCTACGTGTTGACCGCGTTCCTTCTCGTGCTCTTTGTATTCTGGCGCATGGGCGCGCATAAGGCCGTGATCGGCGGCCTTGACAAGCGCTCCCAGAAGATCGCTGACGAACTGGACGAAGCGAGAAAGCTCCGTGAAGAAGCGCAGGAACTGCTCGCGCAGTATCAGCGCCGCCAGCGTGTCGCCGAAGACGAAGCCAAGGGCATCATCGAACAGGCGAAGAAAGACGCCGCCGCCCTCGCCGCCGAGTCACGCAAGAAGATCAATGATCAGATCGCGCGGCGCGCCAAGGCCGCCGAGGAAAAGATCGCCCGCGCCGAAGCTCAGGCCCTCGCCGAGGTGCGTAGCCAGACCGCCGACATGGCGATCGAGATCGCCCGCCGCATCATCCGGGAGCGTATGGAACAGGGAGCCCAGTCGGCTCTCGTCGATCGCGCCATCGCCGAGGTTCGCGCCAAATTGAACTGAACGCGTGGCGCGCCACGCCGCGAAACGTCGAAGCCGTTCAGACCTTTTGCAGTCGCGACTTCCTGACGACGAACCGGGTCCGCGCCGAACGTCGGTCGCAGTGCGCAATCTTGCGCTCCTTCCCGCCGCCGACGGCTCGGACGCCATTCGGGACGCGGCGCCTTCAGTGATGGTGGTGGTGCGGCTCGATATTGAGCCGTCCGCACTTGCCGCAGCGAATGACTGCGCCATGCGCCTCGGCATGGCTGACATTGACCAGGAGGCGCGTCTTGCAGGCCCCGCAGCGATAGGTTTCGTCGCCGCCGCCCTCGCGTAACGGGGCCCCGGCGATATGCTGCGCGATATTCGCTCCCGCCGCATCCTTCTCGTCAATGAGGATCATGGTGAACTGAGGCATGGATCGCTCCGACCGGCACTCTCAAAGCGCATAGCGCGGCTGTGAGGAAAGCGAAACCTGATTTCCTTCAATTGGCGACGGCGCTCCGATTCGCCGCGAGTGAAAACAGAAGGACTCTCGCGGCGACGCGCATCGGAGTCCGAAAAAAAACAGGCGGCCCGAAGGCCGCCTGTTCGATTCGCAGATGTCGCCGCGATCAGAAAACGAGGCCGGCGCCGAAGCCCCAGCGGCGCGGCTCCAGAATAAAGAGGTTCTGGAAATTTCCGGCGCCCGAACCGACATCGAAGGCGCCGGTGATCGAGTCGTTGTTGGTCACGTTCTGCAGGAAGAAGCGCACATACCAGTTGCCTTCGGCAGGCTGGAACCGCACTTGCGCATTCATGTAGCCATAGCCGTCGACCGTGTCCTGGACATCGTTGAAGATGTCGGTCTTCATGCTGGACTGATAGAAGGCGTCGACGCGCGGCGTGAGTTCGTAGCGCCCCGTTCCGAACGTGTATTGCAGGCCGCCCGAGATTTTGAAGTCGGGCGAGCCCGGCAGTTCGTTGCCCTTCACGTTGACCGGAACTCCGTCCACGACCTGGAAGTTGCGGCCAGGCAGCGCGAGATTCAGCGACGCGATGTTGGCGCGCAGCGCGGAGCACACCGAGAAGGGCGATGCGATCAGCGGATTCAGCGCGGCGAACGGCCCGCCGAGCACGTTCCCGATCAGCGGTCCGCCCGCCGTGCGGGTGACGACGCAGTCCGAACCGTTGGTCACGTCGGAGAAGAGTTCGGCGTTCGCGGCGCCCTGCGTCGGGTCGCGGCTGTCGATGGTCGTGAAATCGCCAGCCTCGGTGTTGAGATAGGCGACGTTCATGTTGGCGATGAGGCGATCCACAGGGCGCAGGACGAATTCGCCCTCAAGACCCCACACCGTCGCATCGATGTTTTCATTGATCGAGGTGTTGGCGAAGATGCGCGACACCTGCAGGCCCGAATAGTCATAGTAGAAGCCGGTCAAATTGGCCTGCAGCACGCCGTCGAAGATGTTCGACTTGATGCCGGCCTCGTAGGCCTTGATCACCTCAGGCTCGAAGGTGAGCGGAATGTTGAGCGCCGTCAGCGTCCGCGGGTTGAAGCCGCCCGGCTTGTAGCCGCGGGTCCACGACGCATAGAGCTGCACATTGTCGGTCGGCGTCCATTGCAGGACCGCGCGGCCGGTTGTGGCGTCGAAGTCGGACTCGACGACACGGAAGTCGTTGCGGCCGCCATTCGCGCAATAGACTTCGAGCGACGGGCACTGCACCAGTTCATTGGCGTCGAGCAGACCGCGCACCGAGGGCGTGCCGAACGGAACGATCGGCGGAACTGCGAGCGGAACGCCAGCGACGGCCGAGCCTGCCGACTCGAGCAGGTTGCCGCGGTCGCGCACGCCCTTCGTATCCCAGTTATGACGGATGCCGCCCGTCAGCTTCAGCGTGTCGGTGATGTCAAAATAGACCTCGCCGAACACTGACGTCGAGTCGAGGAACGAGTCGTCCGTGTCGTTCCAGAAATAGGGCGTGTAGAAAGAATAGCCCGTGGTCGCCGCGCCCGGGATGCCGGCGCCGATGGCCGAGAGCGTTCCGCCGACATAGGCGAAGTAGTCAAGACCCGTGGTCGCGACCGCGTAGTCGGCGAAGCCGTTCGATTCGGCGTGGCTGACGCCGACAAGGAAATTAATGCGACCGTCGAAGTCGGTGTTGGCGATGCCTTCAACGGACCAGTAGTCGGTTTCGCCGATCGACAGATCGACCGCGCGGTAGTTGGCCGACCGATCCTGAATATTGCCGCCGATCACGCCGACGAGACCGTTCGAGTTTGTGATGCCGACGTCGAACGCCGACAGCGGGAAGGTGACGGGGCCCGCGGCGCCGCCCGTGAGGGCGCAGACGGCCGGAAGGCCGCCGAATCCGACCGGGGCGCAGATGACCGGCGGGCGCGTCAGGGTCGGGCCGACGCCCGCGTCGAAGTCCTGCTTCGACGAGACCTTGGAGTTGCCCCAGCCGGCGTTGAGCTTCAGCGAGAACGACTCAAAATCATGCTTGGCGTTCAGCATGAAGATCGTTTCTTCTGCGTTGTACTCCGGCCGCGTGTCGATATTGACCTGCCGCAGATCGGTCGGCTGCGTCACGCCATAGATCGGCGCCGCAAGCGAAACGAGGCCATAGGCGGCTGTCGCCGGATTGCCGGTGATCAGCGGAAAGGTCGAAGTCGAGGTATTGGCGAGGAAGCCGCCGCGGAGGTCCTGGCGGCCCGCCACGTTGCGCGGCAGGTTCGGATCGCAGCCGAGCAGCGGCGAGAGCGGTCCTTCTTCGCAGGCCTGCTTTTGTGAACGCGTGCGGCTGTCGGATTCGCGCATATAGCTGGCGACCAGATCGACGGTCGTGTTGTCGGTCGGCAGGAAGCGGACTGATCCGCGCAGCGCATAGATGTCACGGTCGTCAATATCGCGGCCGTCAAAGAGGTTCGTCGTATAGCCGTCGCGCTGGATTATGGTGCCGGCGATGCGCGCCGCGAGAATCTCGGAGATCGGCACGTTGAGCGCGCCGTTCACTTTCACCGACTCGTAATTGCCGTATTCGGCGTCGACATAGCCGGCGACAGCGTCGGTTGAGGCCTTTCGCGTGATGACGTTGATGACGCCGCCGGTGGCGTTGCGTCCGAACAGCGTTCCCTGCGGGCCGCGCAGGATTTCAAGGCGTTCAATGTCGAAGAATTCGGTCTCGAAAAGACGCGGGGCCTGGATGTAGACATCGTTCTGGTGGATCGAGACGGAAGGTTCGGTCGAGGCGCCGACCGCCAGCGCGCCGATGCCGCGCAGAACAATCGTCGAGCCGGTGAACTGCGACTTCGAGAAGTTGAAGTTCGGGACGTTGAACTGGATGTCCTGGAAGCTCTCCATCTGCCGGGACTGGAGGTCATTGCCGCCGAAGGCCGAGACGGCGATCGGGACGTCCTGCAGCGACTGTTCCTGGCGCTGCGCCGTGACGACAATTTCGTCCTCGATCGATTGAGCGATGGCGCCGCTGGCCACGACAGCGCTCAAGGCGACGCCCGACAGCAGCCGGCCGCCGAACGTCATCAGTCTGGTCTTTCTCATGGTCTTACACCCCTGGTAGCGCCCCTCCCTGACCGGGGGCGGTTTGGCAAACGGGCTCCTTTGCAGGAGACCCAGTTGTTGAACACTCCAATACGCTCGCCTGCTGCTCCCGGCCATCCAGCCCGGTGGGGCGAAATGCACTCGGAAGGTTCGCGTGACTCTATTACAACAGCGTCGGCGACGCCTTATTGCCCAGCAGCACTGCTGCCATGCTGCAACGCAGCAAGGCTGTTGGAACTCCAACAATCTGAGCACTTCGTCTTAAGTTTGGATTAACCAGAGGGGCCGGATCGGCAGGCCGTGGCTTCCCTGAAATTCGCGCCCGCGCCAGCGAATTTGCGCTCTGAATTCAGGCGCATGCTGCCCGAGTCGCGGCGCGTGGTCACGCCGCACTCGCTAGTCTAGCTAACAGGTGGCGTTTGACGCTTCGGTCAGGCGCCTGACGGAGGCCGGGTCCGGGCAGGGCGCCTTGTTGAAGGCCAGTAATGACGCCTTCAGAAGACTACACTCCGCCGTCTTGTCGTCCTCTTTATTTGCCGCTGATGCGGACGCTTCGAGGAGCTCCCCTCTACGGGGGCGAATCCGCCTGAGCGCGCCATGACCAGAGCTTGTTCGATAATCTCGCGCGCCTCATCGACCCGGCCGAAATCAATGGCGAGCCGCGACAAGTCCACAGAAAAGCGGGCCATTGGCGCCGCCGGCGCCATTTCGGCGGCTCCTGTCGAGGCGGGCCTTTCCCCGGCGACCGCGCTTCTCAGCCGGATCGCCGATTTCGGCGACGCGGCGGCAAACATGCCTCGCCTTCCAGCCCACGGTCTGGCTCTTGCAATTCTTGCCGGCATATCGCTTGGCGCTCTCGCCTATGAACGCCCCTTGAGCCGGAAAGCGGCCTTCGCCACCGGTTTTTCGCGCTCGCGCTTCTCGCCCCTTCAGTCCTCAATCCGCTTCGGCGAAGGCTTCGAGGATCTTTCGGTCGCGGATATCGACCGCGCCGCGCCGCAAGGCGATCGCCGACGATGTCTGCAGGGACTGCAAATGTCCGTTTACCTTCTCCCGCGTCGCAGACAGCATATCGGCGAGTTCAGCCTGCGTCGCCGAGATTGTGTCCCGTCCATCGGAAGTCAGATCGAGCAGCAGGCGGGCAAGGCGCGCCTGCAGGCTGCGCAACGAAATGTTCTCGATCTGCGCATCGGTGCGGCGCAACTTGCCGATCAAGTCACGGATGACGGTCATGCCGAAGCCTGGGTTCTCCGCAACTGCCTCCTTGAAGGCGCCCACGCTGATCTTGATCAGCCCCGACATGCGCCGCGCACGCGCGTCAGCGGTGCGCGGCGCATCGTCAAGAGCGGCAAGTTCTCCGAAGACGGCGCCGGCGTGGAGTGCGGCGAAACAGACGACATGGCCCGAGGGCGAACTCGCCTCGATCGCGATTTCTCCGTCGATGAGCAGATAAACGCCGTCAGCAGGGTCACCCTTGGAGAACAGGAGCTCTCCCTTTCCGAGCGACATGCGCCGGCTCTGGAGCGCGAGCTTGCCGAAGCCCTTGTCGTCGAGGGCGCGGAAATAGGGGCACCTTCGCAGCGCCACAGCGATCTGGTTGGGCATAAAGGCTCTCCCCCGCCGGCTGGCATGATCCAAAAGCGCGGCGCGAGACGGCCGGACCCGCCCTGCACGATTTGGCGACAATTCATGACGCCGAACGGCCGCCGGTCTTACAGCGGTTGAAGGCCTTGGGCCTATCCCCTAAGACAGATTTCGCTGCACCCGTAGCTCAGCTGGATAGAGCGTTGCCCTCCGAAGGCAAAGGCCACAGGTTCGAATCCTGTCGGGTGCGCCAGTCCTGTGCAAAAAAAGGAACCAGCTCGCCCCCGGCGGTGAAGAGCGCCGTTTGCGGGCCCTCCCATGACCTGAAACCACATCGTCACGTC